>DATIRA010000243.1:0-10029 GCA_035470225.1 Steroidobacteraceae bacterium
TCCCGGACGCGAAATGCATGCGCAACCGTGACGATGCGGCCCGAACTACGGATCCGCCCTCCCCTGGCGAGCCCCTCGACCGTAGTCCTTGCGGTGCCTCGGCTCGGCGATCCGAGCGTGTCGAAGCCGAGCGCGAGATAGGTCGCATCAGGTAGCTCGGCCGCAAGCGTCGCAGCGAGGCAATCGGTGGGCACGACGTCGAAACCGACGCCGGGACACAGCACGACGCCGGCCTTGCGGGCATCGGCATGCCGCGCATGGGCGGCCTCGAACACGTCGATCTCGCCGGTGATGTCGAGATAGTGCACGCCTGCCGCCAGGCAGGCCGAGATCATCGGCGCAGCGGTCCCGGAGAACGGGCCCGCGCAATGGAGCACGACCCGGCAATCCGCCAGCGCGTCGGCCAGCGCCGCCGGATCATCGAGGCCCAGCGTGCGCGCCGGCAGCCCGAGTTCGCCCGCCAGCGCGGCGATGGACCCGGCGTTGCGGCCGGCCAGCGTCGGACGAAGCCCGCGCCGTACCGCCTCCCGGGCGATCAGCTCGCCCGTGTAGCCGTTGGCGCCGTAGATCAGGCAACGGCTCATTCCGTGTCGGGCATCAGCCGGTATTCGACCCGGTTGTTCTGCGCCGCCACGGTGTTCCAGTCGCCCGCCTTGGTACCCTCCCCGAGCTCGGGATAGGCGATCGGCTCCCGACGTCCCGCGCTCGATACCTCCACGCGAATCGCGCCGCCGGTCCGCTGGCGAAGGCTCGCCACGAAGTTCGCGAAGGCCACGGACTGGTACTGGGGCAGCGAAAGCGAGTCCACGTACGGGTTGCCGACCAGGCTGCATTCGCGGACCGGCGTCGCCGGTTCAGCCACCGAGAAACCGTCCATCGGATCGCCGTCGAGGCAGAAGTCGCCGACGAAAGCCTCCATCAGGACGCGCCCCTGGAACTGTTGCGAGGCGAGCGTCTCGGCAAGACCCCGCAGTCTCTCCAGCCGGCGACCCGAAAACGGTGCCTCGCCGTAGGGCACGAACTCGATGGCCATCGGGCCGCTGGTCGCGATCGCGGCCTCCGGAGCCGGCCGTGACGGCAGCTCCTCGACCCTCCCCGGGGGCGGAGCCTGAACCCAGAGCGCGAGCGCCTCGTTCACGGCCTCGGCCTGGGCCACGGCGGCGGCCTCGGCAGCCCGCGACTCCGCGAGCTCGCGACCGAGCTGCTGGCTGGTCCCGAGCAGGTGCCAGCAGAGAAAGGCCAGCAGCAGCGACGGCAGCACGGCCAGCAGGCCTGTCGTCAGGATCGGCCACCACTGCCGGGGCGGCGGGGGCGGGGGCAGCGGCTCCTCGACCGGCCCGACCGGTATCTTTGCCAGCACGTCCTTGATCTCGCCGTTCAGGCGTCGGGCGAATGCCTCGAACGTCGCCAGCACGAACCGGCGCTGCTCGGCGAGCTGGTCCTTGACCAGCTGCTGCATCGACTGGCGGAGGTTCGCCTGCAGCGCGTCGATCTGCGGCTCGGGCATCGACTCCCGGTCCGAACCAATGTCCGCGGCCGGTGCTTCACCCCCGGCAGCGCGCGCGACCGGGGCGGGCCGGTGCACCCCGGACTCCCGCTCGGCCGGCTCGAACAGCGCGGAGCGGTCCTGTCGCCGGTCCGGAAGCAGATGCAGCTGGTAGAGCAGCCGTGACACGTCCGCGGGCCGGACCGTCTTCGGCAGTACACCGATTGCGCCGAGCGCCCGCGCCTGGCTCACATAGAGCTCGCCCTCCTGGGACGTGTACATCATCAGCGGGATCGTCGCGGTCTGCGGATTGCCCTTGATGATCTGGACGGCCTCGAAACCGTCCATTCCGGGCATCAGGTGGTCGAGGAAGATCACGTCCGGGCGCTTGTGCTGCAGGTACTCGAGCGCCTGCTCGGCCGACTCCGCGGTGTCCACCGCCAGGCCGTGCTGCTCGAGCATCCGGCTCAGGATGACCCGGGCCGAGCGCGAGTCGTCCACAATCAGGGCACGCTTGCCCATCGGCATCACCACTGTCCCCCAAAGAACCCGGCAGCAGGCAGCCGCCACGAGTACCGGCTTTCTACCCTGATCCGGCGTTGAAGCCAATCCCGGGAAACTCCGCTGCCGCCGAGCCACCCGGGAGTTATCCTTGCCTGCAGTCCCGAAAACGACAATGGAGGCATGAAATGCCCTACGCCACTGCGGACATCCGCAATATCGCATTCGTAGGCCAAGCAGGCGCGGGCAAGACCCTGCTGGCCGAGGCCTTGCTTGCGCAGTCAGGAGCCATCCGGGCCAAGGGCTCGCTCGAACGGGGGACCACGGTCTGCGACTTCGATCCCCAGGAAAAGGCCCAGCAGCACTCGCTCGACGCCGCGGTCTGCGGATTCGAGTCCGAGGGACGTCGCGTCAACATCATCGACACGCCCGGGTACCCGGATTTCCTGGGCCGCAGCCTGGTCGCGCTGGAGGCGGTCGAGACAGCCGTCATCGTGGTCAACGCGACGAACGGTGTCGAGCCGATGACCCAGCGGATGATGGAATTCGCCCGCGCCCGTCGCCTCTGCCGGCTGATCGTCGTGAACAAGATCGACAGCCGTGAGGCTCGCACTCAGCAGGTGCTCGAGGAAATACGCGAGATATTCGGACGCAATTGTCTGCCGCTGAACCTGCCGGCGGACGGGGGCCAGTCGGTGGTCGACTGTTTCTTCCAGCCGCACGGCAAGGCGACTGATTTCTCCTCGGTCGAGGAGGCCCACACCGAGATCATCGACCAGGTCGTGGAAGTCGACGAGAAGCTGATGGAGCTCTATCTGGAGCAGGGCGAGGAGCTCTCGCCCGAGCAGCTCCATGATCCGTTCGAGCAGGCCTTGCGGGAAGATCATCTCGTACCGATCTGCTTCTGCTCTGCGGAGACCGGCGCCGGCATCCCGGAGCTGACCCAAGTGCTGCTGCGGCTGATGCCCAACCCGTCCGAGGGCAACCCGCCGCCATTCCTGAAAGGCGAGGGCGCGGCAGCCGAGCGGGTCAAGGTCAGTCCCGATCCCGCCAAGCACGTGGTCGCCCACGTGTTCAAGATCAGCATCGACCCGTTCGTCGGCAAGCTCGGTATCTTCCGTGTGCACCAGGGCACGGCGAAGGCCGGTGCGCAGCTGTTCGTCGGTGACGCGCGCAAGCCGGTCAAGATCGCCCACATCTACCAGCTGCAGGGCAAGGAGCACGTCGAGATCCCGGAGGCGATCCCGGGCGACATCTGCGCCGTGCCGAAGATCGACGAGCTGCACTTCGATGCGGTGCTGCACGACTCCCATGACGAGGATCACTACCACCTCAAGTCCGTGGCTTTCCCGCCGCCGATGCTGGGAGTCGCGATCCGGCCGGAGAAACGCGGCGACGAGCAGAAGCTTTCCGAAGCGCTGCACCGGATGGTCGCCGAGGATCCCTGCGTTCGCGTCGAGCATCATGCCGCGCAGAACGAGACCGTGCTGTACGGCCTCGGCGACCTGCACCTGCGGGTCATGCTGCAGCGCATGAGCGAGCGCTACGGCGTCGGCGTGCAGACCAATCCACCGAGCGTGCCGTACCGCGAGACGATCACCCGGCCCGCGGAGGGACATCATCGCCACAAGAAGCAGACCGGCGGCGCCGGCCAGTTCGGCGAGGTGTACCTGAGAATCGAGCCGCTCGAGCGCGGCGCGGGCTTCGAGTTCGTCGACGATGTCGTCGGCGGTGCGATCCCGGGCCAGTTCATACCCGCAGTGGAGAAAGGCGTGCGGCAGGTGCTGACCGAGGGTGCAATCGCGGGCTTCGAGCTGCAGGATGTCCGCGTCAGCGTGTACGACGGCAAGCATCACGCGGTCGACTCGAAGGAAGTCGCGTTCGTCGCCGCCGGGCGCAAGGCCTTCATCGCCGCGATCCGGGAGGCGGGGCCGATCGTGCTCGAGCCCATCGTCAAGGTCACGGTCAGCACGCCGGCCGAATCGATCGGCGACGTCACCAGCGATCTCTCGACGCGACGGGCGCGCATCAACGGGCAGGACATGCTGCCCGGGGGCCGGGCCCAGATCAGCGCGATGGTGCCGCTCGCGGAGCTGCAGGACTACTTGTCGCGCCTCAAGGCGATCACCGGCGGCGAGGGCACGTACACGATGGACCTGAGTCACTACGACCCGGTGCCGGCGCGCAAGCAGCAGGAACTGGTATCGGCCTTCAAGCCGCAGGAAGAGGCGGACTGATTGGAAGCGGGTAGTGACTAGTCACTACCCGCTAGTCACTGTTCACTGCCAGCTGCACTGGAGCAGCCCGGCGTCGGCGAGGTCCCGAGGACCGCGGTAGCGATGGCTCGCGGGCCCGGTGAACAGGGCGCCGTCGGCCTGCATGCGCCGCATCAGCTCGGAATAGAGCTCGTATTTCTCGCTCTTGCCGGCGTAGGAGCGCAGCCGCAGCGCTTCCTCGGTCTTGCTGGCCCAGGCGTGCGTGAACTTGAAGTGGGCGAACGCGAGCAGCACCTCGCTCGAGGGCCGCACGTTTGCATGATGCGTATCGGTGGTCCAGACGCCGTCGCGCCAGCGGAGTATCGGCGTCTTCATCGTCGCGGACTTGCCGGGCAGCGGCCGTCGCAGCCCGTGCAGCCAGGCGGGCATCCAGGCGGGACGGGGCCGCGGGCGGACGAGCCCGTACTGCGCGAAGAGCCTTCGCGATGCGCTGCCGTTTATCCGCTTGGGCGGCATGCCCGGCCGGAATCTCACCAGCGGCAGCGCGTCGAAATACGGGTACAGCGAAACGAGATCATCGAAGCTCCGTGGCTCGGCCGAGCCCTGCAGCTCGCCGATCGAGCCGGGGTAGAACTCGACCAGCGAGGCCACGACGCTGTCCACGGCCCGCGCCTCGAGCGTGTGGAAAAGTGCGCCGAGACTCGCGATGCCGGGCGGCAGCAGCAGGAACTCGTCGGCGTCCGCATACACGGCGTACTCGCCGCGGCAGTAACGCTCGGGTATCACGCGCTTGAAGAGCACTCCGGCCCGTTCCCGCAGCACGCGTCCGTCCGGCATCCGGACCTCGATCTCGTCGCCGTAGTGCAGCGGTGAAGCGAGCAGCGCACAGTCCGGCTGGCCGCTCAGGTACTCGATCGAGCCGTCCGAGGAACCGTCGTCGAGGATCAGGAACTGCTCGACCCCGAGGCGCCGGTAATGGTCGAAAAACGCCTCGAGGAAGAAGCGCTCGTTGCGCATCACGGAATACAGCGTGACCCGCCCGCTGCGAACCTCTCCATGCCGCACGGCGAGCTGCCTGCCGAGTTCGTCGAACGGAATCAAGTTGGGTTGCCGTGCGAGGCGCGTTTGGGTTTCGGGAATTCTATACTGACGATCGACCCGGTCACGAGCCCGCCGCGGACGCCCGCCGACTGTCCGCCAGGTGAGCTCCGTCCCCCGGCAGAAAGGACTGAATCCGAATGATCATCAACCATCGTTACCGGTTCATCTTCCTGAAGACCAAGAAGACGGCTGGCACCAGCGTCGAGATCGCTCTGTCGCAGTACTGCGGACCCGACGACATCGTGACCCGACTGGGCGGCCGGGACGAGCCAAAGCGGGCCGCGCTGGGCTACCAGGGCCCGGTGAACTACCTGATTCCCCGCTCCGAGTGGACCGACCGCGACCGGGCCAAGCACCTGCGTCATGCCGCGCATCGCCTGAAGCGCTCGCTGATGGGCAAGGAGATCAACCTGCGCAAGGAAGTCAGCTACTACAACCACATGCCCGCCGAAGAGGTGCTCGCCAGGATTGGTCCCGAGACCTGGAACGGCTACTTCAAGTTCTGCTTCGAGCGCAACCCCTGGGATCGCGCCATTTCCGCTTACTTCTGGGAAAACCGGAACCGCAAGCAGATGCCTGATTTCTTCGGTTTCCTGCAGCGCATGCAGCGCGAAGGGAAGCTTTCGAACTTCGACACTTACGCGATCGACGGGAAGATCGCCGTGGACGAAGTGATGCTGTTCGAGCGGATACCGGCTGAGCTCGACAGGCTCGCAGGCATTCTGGGACTGCCGGGCCCCCTCGCGCTGCCCCGGACGAAGCAGCAGTTCCGGCGCGACCGGCGACCCTACCAGGAGTTCTACTCGACCAGGGAACGTGATTACGTGGCGGAGGCCTGCTCGCGCGAGATCGCGGCCTTCGGGTATCAGTTCGACGCGCCACCCGTGGGCGAGGCCGGCCCGCCGCGATAACCGTAGAAGGGATCGAGTTCCCGGTCGATGCGCCGGTCCAGCCAGGCAATGTCGTCGTCCGAAAGGTAGTCGCGATAGCCGCCCACCTTGCCTCTACGCGTCTTGAACGACTCGAGGTCTCCGCTGCGACCCGCAGCCAGCGGGCTGCCGTCGGCGTCCCGCCGGGCCTCGCGGGCCTTCATGGCCGCGAAGCTCGCGTGCTCGACCGCTCGCCCGATCGCATCGTCGCCGAATTGCTGCAACCCGATGAAGCTGGCGATCCGGCGCAGCTCCCGAGCCGGATCCGCGTGGATGTCCTCGTAGCGCAGCAGCATGAAGTCCCGCGGCAGTTCGCGGTCGCGGGCCCAGACGTTGTAGTAGCGGATCATCGAGTCCACCGACCCTCGCGGCTCGCGCAGATAGCTCGAGAGGTCGCCCTGGTAGCTGCCTTCGCGCCGGGTCACCTGGAAGTAGTTCGACACCGCCATGTCGCGCGGATCGCGCACCAGCAGAATGACCCGGCAGCCGGCAAACTCCCGGCGGTCCGCGCCGATTTCGCCGGCGGTCTTCTTCTGCGGCGACCCGTCGTGCTTGGCCAGGATACGCGGCACGCCGCCAGGCAGCACCGTCCGGCCGTCGAAGCGCTCGCTCTCCAGTCCGCGCAGATCGAACTGCTCCGCGAGCAGCTTCGCGAGCATGACCCGCAGCCACGTGCGCCCTGCCTTCGGGAACGACAGCAGGAACACGTCGGCCTGTCGCGGCCGACTCCAGCGCCGGAACCACCTGACCGGCGCGAGCAGCTCGAGCCTGCTCCGGACCAGGAACCCGATCGGGGGTTGCTGCAACCGGAATCGGGCCCGGCTCACGCGGGCTCACTCCTCACGCCTGTCCGGCACGATCCGGTGCTCGAGTCCCAGCGACCGCCTGAGCCTCCGCCAGGCATGACGCCACGGCCTGTTGGCCCGGCTCGGGTTCGCGTGCGGCCAGGGAGTCGCCGGGATCGGCGCCTCGAGGAACGAGCAAAGGCGATCCCAGCTGCGCTCCCTGGTCGGATCGAACTCCAGATACTGGCCGGCACGACCGGCGAAGTGCTCGCGGACCGAGGCGTTGTGTGCCCGATACGCGTCGAGCCAGGCCTGCCGGCTCGCCTCGTCCCGCGACGGATCGGCGTGCTCGCCGAACATCCACAGGCGCATCGGCCGGATGCGGCGGTCGCGGTAGAACTTCACGCAGCTCGCGATCCACTGCTCCTCGTCCCGAAAGGTCAGGATGTACCTCGCATCGGGATACAGACTGTAAATCTGGCGCCAGATGTGGAAGTAGGGATTGTCCGTGAAGGCATCGAACATCCCGAAGGTCGGCAGCCGGAAATCGCCGGCGTCGATCTGCCGGATCAGCGTCGCGCCGTCGTCCGCGCCGGGGTAGCTGCCGGGCTTGTCGCCGTTGACGGTACGGTAACCGAGGATCTTCAACGCCTCGAACAGGGTCGTGGTGCCGGTCTTGTAGAAGCCGATGCCGAAGACCTTGCCGCCGAACTGGGAAGAAGCGCCGGTCATGTCTCAACCGCTCCGACCCGAGAGGTCCTCGAGATCCTCCGCAAGCGCGAGCAACCGCTGCTCGGCGTTGGCCCTGTGCACCGTGGTCAGCGTCGAGTCGAATTCGATGAGCACGTCGGCAAGTCCCTCCCGGCTCTGATCGAGGGCCGCGCGGCAGGCCCGGCGATTCTCATGACATTGTTCCATGATCGGCGGATTCCCGGCCACGTAGGCCTGCAGCAGCGTCTGCTGTCCGTCTTCCAGCGGGCCGACCAGCCGCTCCAGGCCGCGGAGCAGGCCGGTGACACGCTGCTTCATCGACAGTTGCAGCGTGCGATCCGTCACGGTCGTGTTCCCCGCGGGTGCGGCGCGCTCAGAAACCGAGCCCCTCGCCCGGTTGCAGCGGTCCCGATGGATCCACCGGTTCGATCAGATCAGCGCCCTGGTTGCGGGCGTTGTTCACCCGCGAGCTGACCGGATGACACCTCAGCAGCGCCGGATCGCAGGGCTGCAGCAGTGGCTCGAGCACTTCCACGGCCTGGTTTCGGGTATCCAGCCACGTCGCATGGGATGCCGGTGGCAGTATCACCGGCATGCGGTCATGGATGTGGGCCACGGATGCGGCCGCGGCGGTCGTCACGATCGCGCAGGACTCCAGTTCCTCGCCCGAGGCGCGATCGGTCCACCGCTCCCACAGTGCCGCCATGCCGAACGGCTCGCTGCTCGCCTGCCGGATCAGGAACGGTTGCTTGCGCCCGAGCGAGCGCTGCCACTCGTAGTAGCCGTCGGCGAGCACCAGGCAGCGCCGCCGACGGAACGCGACGCGGAACGATGGTTTCTCGGCCAGCGTCTCGGCCCGGGCGTTGATCATCCGCGCGCCGATCGATCGCTCCTTCGCCCAGGACGGCACGAGCCCCCAGTGCAGCATCGCGAGCTCGCGACGGGCCGGCTCGCCGGCTTCCCGAACCGCGGCGACGAACTGCGTCGGCGCGATGTTGTAGCGTGGCTCGACGGCGGGCGCATCCGGCACGCCGAACAGGCGGGTCACGGCCTCGTGCGGCGAGAAGAATGCGAAGCGCCCGCACACGTACGCAGCCCTACTCCCTGAGACCCGTGCCCCGGTTCATCAGCCATACGCAGGCCGCGAACAGCAGGACGGTCGCGGTCGCCATCACGGTGAACGCGACTGCGACGCTGACGTCCGACTGGCCGAGGAAGCCGTAGCGGAAGGCATTCACCATGTACAGCACTGGGTTGGCGAGCGAGACGCGTTGCGCCCAGTCGGGCAGCAGGCTGATCGAATAGAACACTCCACCGAGGTAGGTCAGCGGAGTGAGGATGAAGGTCGGGATGAACGAAATCTGATCGAAGTTCTTCGCGAACACCGCGTTGATGAATCCGGCGAGCGAGAATACCAGCGAAGTCAGCAGTACCGCGCCGGTCACGATCAGCGGGTGCTCGACGTGCAGCCGCGTGAAGAACAGCGCGATCACCGCGACGACCAGACCCACCAGCAGGCCGCGCAGCAGCCCGCCGGCAACGTAGCCGAGCACGATCAACCAGTTCGGCAGCGGGGCGACCAGCAGTTCCTCGATGTGGCGCCCGAACTTCGCGCCGAAGAACGAGGACACGACGTTGCCGTAGCTGTTCGTGATCACGGACATCATGATCAGCCCGGGCGCGATGTACTGCATGTAGCTGTAGCCGCCCATGTCGCCGATGCGCCGGCCGATCAGGCTGCCGAAAATGATGAAATACAGCGTCGCGGTGATCGCCGGCGGCACGAGCGTCTGCGCCCAGATGCGGACGATCCGGCCGAACTCGCGGATCACGATCGTGCGAAAGCCGACCAGCCGCACGTCCACCGGTGCGCGCGGTGACGGCACGGATCCTCCGGACGCCTCGCTCATGCGCCCGCCGCGGCCCGGGCCCTGCCGGTGCCGACGTCGCGCCCCTCGACCAGGCGCATGAACAGTTCCTCCAGGCGGTTGGCCTTGTTGCGCATGCTGAGCACCTCGATGCCGAGTCCGCTCAAGGCCGCGAAGACCTCGTTCAGGTTCTGCTCCTTGCTCACTTCCACTTCGAGCGTTCGGTCGTCGGTGAGCGAGATCCGGTAGCCCTGCAGCACCGGCGCCGCCGCCACCGGATCGCGCAGGTTGAGCACGAACACTTCGCTGTGCAGCTTGCGCAGCACGGTCGCCATCCGGTCGTGCTCGATGATGCGTCCCTCGTCGATGATGGCGATGTTCCGGCAGAGCGTCTCCGCTTCCTCGAGATAATGGGTCGTGAGGATGATCGTC
>DATIRA010000244.1:0-8592 GCA_035470225.1 Steroidobacteraceae bacterium
CGCTGGCCCGGCCGTCCTGCAGACCTTAACATCACTGGCCGACGCGCCCAGCGCGACCCCGGACCACGCGCCTTGGCCACGCTGTTCATCTCCGACCTGCATCTCGATCCCGCGGCACCGGAAATCACCGCGCAGTTTCTGGATTTCCTCGAATCCGAGGCCCGCGACGCCGACGCGCTCTACATCCTCGGCGACCTATTCGAAGTATGGCTCGGTGACGACGATCCGGAACCGTCCAAGCGGGAAATCCAGGCGGCGCTCGCGCGGCTCACGCAGGCCGGCGTGCCGTGCTTCCTGATGCACGGCAACCGCGATTTCCTGATCGGCGAGCAGTTCTGCGCGCGCACCGGCTGCCGGCTGATCGAGGACGGTACGGTGCTCTCGCTGCACGGCGTCACCGCCGTGCTGTTGCACGGCGACGTGCTGTGCACCGACGACCTGAGCTACCAGCGGCTCAGGCGCATCGTGCGCAATCCGATCGTGCAGTGGATATTCCGGCATCTCAGCCTCGAGCGCCGGCAGACGATCGCCGAACGCATCAGGGCGGGCAGCCGCGAGCACGTCGGAGCCTCGGCGCCGCAGATCATGGACGTGAACGATTCAGCCGTAGCCGAGGCCTTCCGCATGAGCGGCGTACAGGTCATGGTTCACGGCCACACGCACCGCCCCGCAATTCACGAACTGGACGTCGATGGCAGCACAGCACGGCGGATCGTGCTCGGCGACTGGTATACGCAGGGCAGCGTGCTCGAGTGGGGGCCGCGGGGATTCGAATTGCGCTCGATCCCGCGCCAGGCGCCGCGACAGTAGATGCTAGTCCAGCTCGTTCAGGCCGGCGTCCCGGAATGAAACCGGAATTCCGGATCGGGCGCAGTCGCCAGTTCCGCCTCGACGCTGGCGATCTGCCCGAGCCGCTGCTGGCAGTCCACGCCCGAGCGGCCGGCCAGCTTCAGGTACAAGCCCGCGTGGCGTGACTCGGCGGCCGCCAGCGATCCGTAGAATTCGGCTAGCGGCGGTTCGAGCAGCGGGACGAGGCCCAGGAACCGCTCGTGCGAGCGGGCTTCGATCAGCGCGCCGCAAAGCAGCAGGTCCGTTCGCCGCCCCGGCTCGCTGCGTCGCGTGGCGCGGCGCAGCCCCTCCGCGTATCGCGATGGACTCAATCGCCGATACGCAACTCCGAGCGCCTGCATCCGCTGCTGAACCTGCTCGAAATGCCGCAGTTCCTCGCGCGCCAGCCGGGACATTTGCGAGGCCAGCTCGAAATTCTCAGGGTAAGCGAACATCAGCGACAGCGCGCTCGAAGCCGCCTTCTTTTCGCAGTTCGCATGGTCGATCAGCAGGTCCTGCCAGCGCTCGCACGCGGCCTGGAACCAGGCCGGCGAGGTCGCGGCGAGCAGCATCGGCGGATGCGAGCTCACGCCGCCGCGCGCCCAAGGATCTCGTCTATGAGCCCCACCAGCATCACTGCGGAAGCGACGCGATCGGCCGGCCGCTTCGCGAGCAGCGAATCGAGCAGCTCCTGCAGGTGCGCCAGGTTCTCCGGCAGCGCCGGAACCGGCTCGTTCGCGTGCTTGTAGATGACGGCCAGCGGTGTCTCGGCCTGGAACGGCTTCGTGCCGGTCAGCATTTCGTAGAGCACGATCCCCAGGCTGTAGAGGTCGCTCCGTTCGTCCAGCGGCAGGCCGCGTCCCTGCTCGGGACTCATGTAATGCGGTGTGCCGAAGATCGCTCCGGCGCCGGTGATGTCGCTCTCGAGTCCGAGTTGCCGGGCGAGACCGAAGTCGTTGAACGCGATGCTGCCGTCCTCGCGCAGCAGCACGTTGCCGGGCTTCACGTCGCGGTGCAGCAGCCCCAGCCGATGCAGTGCGGCGAGCGCCTCCGCCATCTGCCGCAGGTATCCGAGCGCATCACGCCAGGCGAGTGGCCGGTCCATGCGCGCGCGAAGGTCGCCTCCGGCGAAGTACTCCATGGCCAGGTAAAGGTGGTCGTCGGCGACCCCGAGGTCATGGATCTGCGCGATGTTCGGATGGCGGAGATGCGCGATCAGCTCGAATTCGCGCAGGAAGCGATCGAAGCTCTGGCTGCTTTCGACGACGTCCGGGACCTGCCTGAAGACCTTCAGCACGAGCTGTCGCCCGGTCGATTCGTTCTCGGCGAGAAACACGCTGGAGGATCCCCCGACCGCGAGCCTGCGCAGGCAGCGATGCCCGCGGATGCGCACCGAGCCGAAACGATCCGCCGGCGTCGGTTCGAGCGCCGTCCTGGAGGTCTCCGCCAGCACGTTGCAGCGACGGGCGATCGCATCGCTGACGCATGCCGTGAACTGGGAATGCTCGAATTCGGTCCGTGGAAGCCAGGTGCAGGCACCGGCAACGAGCGCCTGCTTCCTCGCAAGCTCCGTGGCCGCACCGAAGTACACGATCGGCGGAAAGCCGGGCCGCTCGCTCAGGTCCTCCAGCCACTCGAGGCCACGCCCGTTCTGCACCTCGTGATCCAGCAACACGACGTCATAGGCGGCGCCCTTGAACTGCGGTCGAAGCCGGCCGCGCGTGGCCGGCTGGTACTCCGCCGGCAACGCGTCCAGCCACTCCAGGTTGAGGTGGTGCGCGAGTAGCTGCCGGAACTCCGGCTGGTCGCTGACGAGCAGCGCGCGCACGCTCATTCGCCGCCTCCCGGCGAGAGCCCCAGCACCAGATCGCCGACGTTGCTGAGCGTCGGACCGGTGTACAACAGGTCGCCCGACGCCTCGAGAAAGCGCCCGGAGTCCGCGCGCGCGAGGCATTCCCGCGGCTCCAGACCCGCGCGACGGCCGCGCATGCAGCTGCCGCCATCGACGACGGCCCCGGCATCCTCGCTGCCACCGTCGATGCCGTCCGTGCCTGCCGCGAGCAGCCAGACGTCCTCGCGGCCGTCGATCGCAAGTGCCGCACTCAGCGCAAGGTGCTGGTTGCGGCCGCCGCGCCCCGGGTCGGCCGGCAGCCGGACCGTAGACTCGCCGCCCCATGCCCAGAAGGTCCGCGGTGCACAGGCAAGCAGTGTCGCCGCGAAGCGCCGGCCGAGCCTAGCCGCATCGCCTGAATATGCTCCGCGGCCCGAGCGCACGCGCAACCCGCGGGCCGCGGCCGAGGTCCCGGCGGCGCGGCGGGCATCCTTGATCGAGGCCACGATCCGGTACGGAACCTCCGTGCGACCGCCGCCGGATCGCTCCGCGCTGTCGCCGGCCCGGGACAGGATCGCCCGGATACGTGGCGGAAGCTCACCCGGCTCCTGCCGAGCCTCGCGCGCTCGATGCAACAGACCCGAGCCGATCACAGCCGGATCGTCTCCGGGCACGTCGGACACCATCAGGGACAGTACCCGGCGCGATCCGAGCAGCGCGGCGAGGCCACCTCCCTTGAGCCGGGAAACCCGTCGACGCAGTCGGTTGATCTGCCCGATCGGGCGCCCCGATCCGAGCGCCCAGTCGTTGAGTTCCTCGAGGTCCTCGAGCTCGATCCCCGCGACCGGCATTTCCACCAGGCTCGATGCACCACCGGAGACGAGTACCAGCACTTGAGCGCGCTCCGCCAGCGTAGCGACGAAATCCGCGACGGCCTCGCCGGCCGCGATGCTGCGCGCGTCGGGCCGCGGATGCGAGGACTCGAGCACGCTGACGCCGGCGAAGTCGGCCAGTCCCGGCGGGACGTGGCCCGGGCAGGTCACGACCAGCGCCTGCCGCACGCGCCCTCCGAGACCCTCAAGCGCCCCCTGCGTCATCGATCCCGCTGCCTTGCCGATCGCGATGACCCTCCAGTCGCCCTCGAGCCGCTCGCGGGCGAGCTGCCGCACCACGGCCCGACGCGCATCTACCGCGTCCAGAGCCGCCCTGAAACAACCCAGCAGTAACTCTTTGCCGTCCCGGGCGCCGACCCGCGTCGCGACTTTCAAGCTTCCGTCCCGCAACAGATCGGCCTTCAGAACGCGGCGACGGCCTTCAACGAATCCGCGCCCACCGCGTTCCGTTCCGCCCTGGCCTGGTCGGAGCGCTCGGTCTCGAGCCTGGCGAGATACTCGGCGCTGACGTCGCCAGTGACGTAGATACCCGAGAAGCAGGACGCGTCGAATTCCGTGACCTCGGAATCGTGGTGCCGGACCGCCCTGACCAGATCGTCCAGGTCCTGGTAGATCAGCCAGTCCGCGCCGATGATCCGCGCCACCTCCTCCTCGCTGCGCCCGGCCGCGACCAGCTCGGATGCGGCCGGCATGTCTATCCCATAGACGTTCGGATGCCGCACCGGAGGAGCCGCGGAGGCGAAATAGACCCGGCGCGCACCGGCCTCGCGTGCCACATCGATGATCTGCGCCGAGGTCGTGCCCCTGACGATGGAATCGTCGACCAGCAGCACGTTCTTGCCGCGGAACTCCAGGTCGATCGCGTTGAGCTTGCGCCGTACCGACCGGGCGCGCATCTCCTGTCCGGGCATGATGAACGTGCGTCCGATGTAACGGTTCTTTATGAAGCCCTCGCGGTACTTGACACCGAGTAGCTGCGCGACCTGCAGTGCACTGGTGCGGCTCGTGTCCGGGAGAGGGATCACGACGTCGACGTCGTGATCGGGGCGCATCCGCAGGATCTTCTCCGCCAGCAGCTCGCCCATGCGCAGCCGTGCCTTGTAGACCGATATGTTGTCCATGATCGAGTCCGGGCGTGCGAAGTAGACGTACTCGAAGATGCAGGGGGTGTGATGCACAACCTCGGTACACTGCCGGGCGTGCAGCCGCCCCTGGTCGTCGATGAACACGGCCTCGCCGGGTCCGACGTCCCGAACCAGCTGGAAGCCGAGCATGTCGAGCGCCACGCTCTCGGATGCGAGCATGTACTCGAGACCCTTCGGTCCCTCCCTGCGCCCGAGCACCAGCGGTCTTATTCCATGCGGGTCGCGGAAGCCGAGCACGCCATGACCGAGGATCATCGCGACAGCCGCGTAGCCGCCCTGGACGCGGCGATACACCTCGGTGACTGCCGCAAAGATGTCGGCAGCCGAGGCGCTGGGCTTGCCGAGCCGCTGCAGTTCGCTGGCCAGCACATTCAGCAGGACCTCGGAATCCGACGAGGTATTCAGGTGCCGCCGCTCCCCGCGGATCAGCTCGTCGGCGAGCAGGCGCGCGTTGGTGAGGTTGCCGTTGTGCGCGAGGCAGATCCCATAGGGTGAATTGACGTAAAAAGGCTGCGCTTCCGACGAGCTGTCGCATCCAGCGGTCGGGTAGCGCACGTGCCCGATACCGAGGTTGCCCTTCAGCTGCAACATGTGCCGCTGCTGGAAGACGTCCCTGACCAGGCCGTTGTCCTTGCGCATCGACAGCTCGCCATGGTGGGCCGTCATGATCCCGGCAGCGTCCTGGCCGCGGTGCTGCAGGACCGTCAGCGCATCGTACAGTTGCTGGTTGACCGGGCCGAATCCGACGATGCCAACGATGCCACACATGGTCTGGCCCTCCGAATCAGGAGTCGGAAAGCGACTCTTCGAGCAGTCGACTGCCAGTTTCGACGTACCCCGACAGCACGCCGGCCATCTCCTCGCCCAGCGGCAGCAGGCGCGAGTCCTTCCACCAGGCCTCGCTGTCCAGCTGTGCCGCCTGGCCGAGCATGACGGCAAAGCCGATGATCACCGCCCCGCGTACCAGGCCGAACACCGAGCCGAGCATCCGGTCCATGCCGAGCGTCAGTCCCGAGCGCTGCACGAGGTAACTGAGCAGGCTGCCGAGCAACCAGGCCGCGACGATCACGGCGAGCAGGATCAGGCCACGGGCTACCCAGGTCTGCAACTCGGTGCCGGCGAGCGCGCCGCCGAGCGATGGCTCGAGCAGGTCGGAATAGCGCCAGGCGAGCCACAGGCCGCCCAGCCATCCCAGCAAGGCCACGGATTCACGCAGGAAGCCGCGAACGATCCCCAGCAGCACCGAGAGGAGTACTACCAGGGTGATAATGAGGTCCACAGTGGTCATGGGAGCGCTGGCGAGCCCGGGTCGGCGAAGGCCGCGGATTTTAGCAGAGGGCCATCAATCGTTCGCGACCACGGCCGCAGGCAGCTTGCGCTCCTTCAGGCGTGCGGCGACGCGCTCGGCACTGGCGCGATCAGATACCGGACCGACCCGGACACGATGGAGCGTCCGGCCCCCACGGCTCGTCGCGGTGACGAACACGTCGAAACCATCCGCCCGCAGCTGGTCGGCGAGTTTTTTCGCGCTTTTCTCTGACCCGAACGCCCCGACCTGCACTGCCCAGGCGCCTGCCGCCGGGCGGGCCTCGCCCGCGCGAGGGACATCTTCCGCGGGTCGCGCGATCGCCGTCACGTCGGAGCCCGCGGCCGGGCTGTCGCCCGCTGCTTCCTGCGACTTCGGCCCCGCGGCGGGTTCGGTGGCCGGCTCGGGTGCATCGTCCGGCTCCGACCCGGCGGCGGCCGTAGACTCGGCCGGCTCGACGTCGCCGGTGGGCCCGGCAGACATCGCAGCCTCGCCCGCAGGCCCGGGGCTTGTGCCTCCGAGCTCGATCGTGAAGCTACGTGTCCCCGGCGCTGCACCGGAATCCCGCTCCACCGGCACGGCGGGCTTTCGGCCTGACAGCAGTTCAGGCACCAGCAGCACCGCAATCAAGACCAGGATGGCCGCGCCGATCAGGCGTGCCTTGAGCTGTTCATCCATGGGGCGGAGAGTATAAGCCCTTGCTCCTTGAGCCATTCCAGAGCCGGGCCCACCGTGTGGAACGAGCCGAACACGACCACGCGGTCTCCTGCCCTCGCTGCAGCGGCGACGGTCTCGAGCGCCTGCCGGAGCGTGCCGGCCGGCTGCGCACATATGCCCGCCGAGCGCGCCCGATCCGCGAGTTCGTGTTCCGTGAGGCCGCGCGGACCGCTGGTTGCCGCAGCCAGCAGCCGGTCGCAACGCGGCGCGACTGCTTCGAGCACGCCGCGCACGTCCTTGTCGGCGAGCATCGCGCAGATGCCGACCGTTTCGGTAGCCGGTGGCAGATCGCGAAGGTTCGCCGCCAGCGTCCGTGCGGCCTGCGGATTGTGCGCTACGTCGAGCACCCATTCGACACCCGAGGAGGCTCTGACGCGTTGGAAACGGCCCGGCAGCGATACGGACCGCAGGCCCTGCTCGACCGCCGCTCTCAGCAGCGGCAGTCGCGCATGAATCGAGTTCCACGCGGCGATTGCGCTGGCCGCGTTGTCCAGCTGGACGCGCCCGGGCAGCGCAGGCAGCGGCAGCCCCCTGAGCTCGAGTTGACCGTCCACGAAGTCCCAGCGATCGGGCGGCCCTGCGACCGCATCGAAGTCTCTACCCAGCACCCGCAACGCCGCGCCGCAGTTCACAGCGGTATCGAGCAACGATTGCGGAGGGCTGCGCATCCCGCAGATCGCCGGCCGTGCTGCCCGGAAGATCCCTGCCTTCTCCCGGGCGATGGCCTCGATGTCCGGGCCCAGCCACTCGACGTGATCCAGATCGACGGATGTGACCACGGCGACATCGGCGTCCACGACGTTGACGGCGTCGAGCCGGCCACCGAGCCCGACCTCCAGGATGATCGCCTGCGGCGCGTAGCTCTCGAATACCAGCAGCGCCGCAAGCGTGTTGAACTCGAAGAATGTCAGAGTATCGCTGCCCAGCGCGGCGCTGATCCGCTCGAAAGCGGCGATCAGCGAGGCAGCCGACACCGGATGACCGCCGAGTGAGATGCGTTCCCGGTAATCGATCAGGTGCGGCGAGGTGAAGCAGGCTGTCCGATGGCCGGCGGCCCGCAGCATCGCGTCGAGCATCGCGACGCACGATCCCTTGCCGTTGGTGCCGCCCACCGTGAACACGGGACAGCCGGGTCTTTGCCAACCGGTGCGCCCCAGCACGCGCCGCACCCGATCGAGGCCGAGATCGATCTCGCTCGGATGAAACGATTGCTGCCAGTCGAGCCAGGCCACCAGGCTCGACCGGCTTGCGGGTGTTGTCATCTCAGGCAGGTTCTGCCGCCGCCCCGACCTGCGGTCGCGCGAGCATCAGCGCGAGCAGGCTTGCGATCCTGTCGCGCATTTCCCGGCGATCGACGATCATGTCCAGCGCGCCGTGCTCCAGCAGGAACTCGCTGCGCTGGAAACCCTCGGGCAGGGTCTCGCGAACCGTCTGCTGGATCACCCGGGGACCGGCAAATCCGATCAGCGCGCGGGGCTCGGCGATATTCAGGTCGCCCAGCATCGCGAGGCTGGCCGAGACGCCTCCGGTCGTCGGGTCGCTCAGCACCGAGATGAAAGGCAGGCGCGCCGCGGCGAGGCGGGCCAGCGCCGCACTGGTCTTGCTCATCTGCAACAGCGACAGCAGGCCTTCCTGCATTCGAGCGCCCCCGCTCGAGGAGAAGCAGACCAGGGGTCGCCGGTGCTCGATGCAGTACTCGGCGCCCTGCACGAAGCGTTCGGAAGCACGTTCAATGCTAAAGGAAGCAAGTAAGATAGTTAACGATACGTTCTTTGACTACAACGATGTCAACACGTTTGAAAGATATGTCATGAAGCGTATCTTTCCATACTGGACATTCGTTTCTCGCAACATGGACTTTTGGGTCAAAGC
>DATIRA010000245.1:0-7458 GCA_035470225.1 Steroidobacteraceae bacterium
CCGGGCTCGAGATCCTGCTGGTCGGTCGTCGCCCAGAGCTCGAGCCCCTGCTGCGTAACGCACCCGGGCTCGATCGGTGCCGCATCGTCGAGGCCAGCGAAGTGGTCGGCATGGACGAGCGGCCCCAGGACGCGCTGCGCCGAAAAAAGGACTCGTCGATGCGGGTCGCCGTCAACGCGGTGAAGCGCGGCGAAGCGGCCGCCTGCGTGTCGGCCGGCAACACGGGTGCCCTGCTCGCGACCGCGCGCTTCGTGCTCGGGATGATCCCGGGCATCGACCGCCCCGCCATCGTCTCGGCGATCCCGGCGGCGCACGGCCACACGTTGATGCTGGACCTCGGCGCCAATCCCGACTGTACTCCCGAGCACCTGCTGCAGTTCGCACTGATGGGCAGCGTGCTGGCCAGCGACCTGCACGGCGTCGACCGGCCCCGTGTCGGTCTGCTCAACATCGGCGAGGAGGCCATCAAGGGCACGGCCGAACTGCGCGAGGCGCACCAGCGCCTGGCCGCAGCGCCGGTCAACTACGTCGGCTTCGTCGAGGGGGACGACATCTTCTCCGGCGACGTGGACGTCGTCGTTACGGACGGATTCTCCGGCAACGTCGCGCTGAAGACGATGGAAGGCGTGGCGCGGCTGATCACCTCGATCATGCGCGAGGAGTTCACGCGTGATCCGCTGCGCAAGTTCGGCGCGCTGATGGCCTCGCCGGCACTGAATGCGCTGAAGGCGCGGCTCGATCCCCGTGCCTACAATGGCGCCAGCATGGTCGGGTTGGGCGGCGTCGTCATCAAGAGCCATGGCGGCGCGGACGAGGTCGCGTTCGAGAACTCGGTTCGCGTCGCGTTGCTGGAAGTGCAGAAGGGCGTGCCTGCGCAGATCGCGAGCCTGCTCGAGCGGGCGAGGTCCGACTCCGCGGGAGCGGCCCCGTTGGCCGGAGAATGAGCCCGTTCAGCGTCGGGCGCTGCGCTTGTCCGCGGCCCGCCTGCGGCGCATCCGCGACACGAGCTGTGTGCGCCGGCGCGCGAGCTGGGAGCTGGCCGTTTCGGCTGCCGTGCGGCCGCCGCGCTTGCCCGGGCTGACGCTGCGGCGGTACCGGCAGAAATCCTCGTAGGCTTCGATCTCGTGCCGAAGCTCGAGGAACACGAGCTCTATCATCACCGCGTCGTCGAGCAGCCCGATCCCCGGGATCTCGTCCGGGATGATGTCCTCCGGGTCGCAGACGTAGGCGAGCGCGGCGAGCACCGGGCTGCGCTCGGATTTTTCCAGCGGCCACTCGGCGTCCCGGAGCATCTCGAGCAGGCAGCCGAGCTTCTCGAGCCGCAGCGTGACGAAGTCGGGCAGTTGCTTGTCCCGCATGGTGGCGAGCAGTTCTGCCGCCGCGCCAATGATCTCCTCGTCGTCGGCACTGCGGACCGAAGCATGTGCCTTGCGCAGCTCGCGCTGGAAATGGCGCAGGTCCCGGTCCGAGAGTTCGATCGTGAGCTTGAAAGGCATGTCGCACCCTGCTTGACGAGGCTGTTTTCGGAACTGCTGCACGGTCAACGAGGTCACAACCGCAGAAGTGCCCCGCTACAATGCGATGCCCCGGATGGAGGAAAGGTTGCATGTTCGCACGCCAGCGCAGCATCGTCGTGATTTTCCTGCTGACGACGCTGTTCGTCGCTGCCGGCGCCGTGGCAGGCCCGAGCGAATACCTGCTGCCCGAGGACGGCGACAACGTGATCGGCCTCCTGACGACTGACTTCACGCGCCATGAGGACACGCTGCTCGACATCGGTCGCAGGCACGGCGTCGGCTATGAGGAGATCATGGCCGCGAATCCAGGCGTCGATCCGTGGCTGCCGGGCGAGGGCACCGAGATCCTGATTCCGACGCGTTTCGTGCTGCCCGACGCGCCGCGGGAAGGGCTGGTCGTGAACCTTCCCGAGCATCGTCTCTACTACTATCCGCCCGCGAAGAAGGGCGAGCCGCGCGTGGTGCGCACATACCCGATCAGCGTCGGCAAGATGGACTGGAAGACGCCGCTCGGGATCACGAAAGTGGTGTCCAAGCAGGAGCGTCCCAACTGGTATCCGCCGGAGTCAGTGCGCCTCGAGCACGAGCAGAAGGGTGATCCACTGCCGAAGGTCGTCCCGCCAGGGCCCGACAATCCGCTCGGCGAACATGCAATGCGGCTCGGGATCCCCGGCGGCTCCTACCTGATTCACGGCACCAACCGCCCGGCCGGAGTGGGCATGCAGGTCACGCACGGCTGCATCCGGCTCTTCCCGGAGGACATTGCCGAGCTGTATCAGATCGTGCCCGTGAACACGCGGGTCAACCTGGTCGACCAGACGACCAAGGTAGGGTGGTATCGCGGAACGCTGTTCGTCGAGCGGCACGCGCCACTGGAGGGCACCGAGGATCCGGCGCACTACGACCTGAGCGAGGCGACGACACTGGTCGAGGTTGCGACCGAGGGACGGAGCGTCGAGGTCGACTGGCCGGGAGTCCGCCAGACCTTCGAGCAGGCCAGCGGCGTGCCGGTCGCGGTGTCCTCGCCGCTGCGCATGGGCCGCAACTGACGGGCACGTGCCGCGGCCTTGCAGCCGCGACTCGATGCAGCGGCGCCGTGCTGAAAAAAAAGCGCCGCGGTTTCCCGCGGCGCCCTGTTCGAAACAGCCTGGATTCAGGCGTGCCGGCTGCTTACTTGCCCATCGACTTGCGGAACGCGCGGTCGATCTTCTCGTTGGTCGCATCGCAGCAGGCCTGTGCGGCCTGGGCAGCCTGAAGGGCCTGGTTGGCCGTGTTCTGGGCCGACGTCGCCGTATTGGCGGCCGAGGAAGCGGAGGCAGCGGCAGCGTCTGCGGCAGCCCTGGCGGCAGCCGCATCCTGCGCGGCAGCCTTGGCGGCGGCGTCGGCGGCGTCGATGCGGGCGACCAGGTCCTTGTTCGCGCAGCCGGAGGCCGTCGCGACGATCAGGGCGGCGGTACCGATGGTCAGCGTCCTAACGATGGCATTCTTCATGTGTGTCATTCCTCGGTGGGTTTGGGTGAGTCAGGCAAGCTTCGGGTTAGCGTTCGACCCGTGACGGCGCCACCCCCAGGGCGCGGCCGCTCACCGCAGTCGAATTCGCGATGCTACCCGATGCGCCGCTGCCCATAAAGGCAGCCGGGGAACAGCCGTTCGAATGCGTAAAACCTTACGCGGCGCTTGCCTTGGCCAAAGGGACTGTATATAAAAACAGTACATGTATATCCATACAGGGCTACCCCATGGACGAGCTCACACCACGCCAGCGCCAGGTACTGCGTTTCATCCAGGACTCGTTGCGCGAGCGGGGCCTGCCGCCCACCCGTGCAGAGATCGCCGAGGCACTCGGCTTCCGTTCTGCCAATGCAGCCGAGGAGCACCTGCGCGCGCTGCAGCGCAAGGGCGTCCTCGAGTTGCGGCCCGGCGCCTCGCGAGGCATCCAGCTCAGGGACGCGATTCGCGACCAGCTCGGTTTGCCGCTGATCGGCCGCGTTGCCGCCGGCAGGCCGATCCTCGCCGAGGAAAACATCGAGGCCCATTACCAGGTCGACCCGCAGATCTTCCAGCCGCGTCCGCATTACCTGCTGAAGGTGCGTGGCATGAGCATGCGGAACGCCGGCATCCTCGACGGTGACCTGGTCGCTGTGCATCGCACGCCGGAGGTACGCAACCGGCAGATCGTCGTCGCACGCCTCGAGAACGAGGTCACGGTGAAGCGCTACCGCCAGGAGGGCTCCATCGTCTGGCTGCTGCCGGAGAACGAGGAGTTCGAGCCCCTGCGCGTCGACCTGCAGCAGGAGTCGCTGATCATCGAGGGCGTGGTGGTCGGCGTCCTCCGGCAGGTGGCTCCCCGGCATTGACCACGCCGCATTGCGCGCCACGCCATGTCTTCATTCGAGGATCTGCTGCGCCATCCCGGGCTCTGGCTGGCGCGGGAACAGGGCACAGGCACGCAGCCGCCCGGACTGCCCACGGGATTCGCGGTGCTCGACCGTTGCCTGCCGGGCGGCGGCTGGCCCCGCCGGGGCCTGATCGAGATCCTCACCGACCATCACGGCATCGGCGAGTTGAGCCTGCTCGTACCGGCGCTCGCCTCGCTTTGCGCCGAGGACGCAGCGGAGGGTTGGCTCGCCTGGGTCTCGCCTCCTTACCAGCCCTACGCGCCCGCGCTCGCTGCCTGCCGCATCGATGTGCAGCGGGTGCTGCTGATCCGTGCACAGCCGGCCGAGTGGGCCATGGAGCAGGCCCTGCGTTCGGGTGCCTGCAGCATCGTGCTCGCCTGGTCGAGCTCGGGCGATTCGTCGGTGCTGCGCCGGTTGCAGCTGGCCGCGGAGCAGTCGTGCTGTCTGGCGGTGCTGTTCAGGCGCAGCAGTGGGGCCCGCGAGCCTTCGCCGGCCGTGCTGCGCCTGGCGCTCGAAGCGAATCACGGCGGGCTCACCGTGCACATCCTGAAGAGCCGTGGCGGTCGCCCGGTGAGCCTGCAGATGGGTCGGTTGCCGGATCCGGCGGATGCGATGTCCGGGAACACGCGGTGACTGCGCCGCTTGCTGGAAAGCACCGCGTCGCAGCCACGGCCGCCCTGCGCCTGGAACCGGCGCGTACGCAGACCAGCCCCGGCCCTGCCGACGACACCGGTTCCCGCGTTGGCGACGACCGCCGGATGCGGGCCAGGGCGGTACGACGCGAACTCTGGCTCGCCGTCCACCTGCCGCAGCTGATGCTGGAGTCTCTCGGTGAGGCGGGCAGCCTGCTGTTGCGCGGCGGCCGTCCCGAAGGGCGGGTGCTTCAGCAGGCTGCGTCACCGCTCGCGATCGTTGACCAGCAGCGTGGCAGCAGGATCGTCTGCGCCTGCAACGATTCCGCCACGCGCGCGGGCATCCAGGCAGGCATGGCGCTCAATTCCGCGCTGGCGCTGTTGCCGGAACTCGAGGTGCGGGCGCGTGCCGAGCGCCGCGAGCGTGCACTGCTCGAGGCCCTCGCCGGGTGGGGACTTGGGTTCACGCCGCGAGTGAGTCTCGAGCGGCCCGATGCGGTGCTGCTCGAACTGCGCGGCAGTCTGCAGCTGTTCGGCGGTGTCGCCGCGCTGTTGCAGCGTATGCGTGCCGAGCTGCAGGCAGCAGGGCTCGCTCCTTTGCTGGCCCTGACACCGGCGCCGCTCGCCTCGCTGTGGTTCGCGTATGCGGGAGTCGAGACCCGGCTGCGCCGATCCGACAGCCTCGCGGGCCGTCTCGCGGCACTGCCGATCGCCTGCACGCGCTGGCCAGAGCGCAGTCTGGAACTGCTCGGCGATATGGGGGTACGAACGCTAGGCGACTGCATGCGCCTGCCGCGGGACGGTCTCGCACGGCGGCTCGGTCCGCAGATGCTGCAGATGCTGGACCGTGCTACCGGCCGCCTGCCCGACCCGCGGCCGGCGTTCGTAGCGCGCGAGCATTTCCGTGCCGTGCGCCAGCTGGAGCCCGAGGTCGGCGACGTCGGGCGGCTCGAGATCGCGGCCACGACGATGCTCGGGGAACTCTGTGATTTTCTGCGGCGACGCGGCTGCGTCATTCAATCGCTCGAGTTCCGGTTGCGGCACCGCGCCGCACCCGCCACGCGGTTGCCGCTGCACTTTGCGCAGCCGACGGCACGGCATGAGGACATCGCCGTGCTGCTGCACGAGCGCCTGCTGCAGCTCGCTCTATCCGGGCCCGTGCGAGCGCTGCAGTTGCAGAGCGGTCCGCTGACACCCGCCCGTAGCGAGACCGGAGTCCTGCTCCGGGAGGCCCGGCATGCTGCGTCACCCGGTGACGCGCTGCGGCTGGTCGAGCGTCTCCGTGCACGGTTGGGCGTGGCTGCGGTGCAAAGCCTGAGGCCCCTCGCCGAGCACCGGCCGGAGTCGGCCTGGTGCCTGATGGAACCGGTGATCAGGCCATCGGGCACCAGCGCGTCGCAACGGCAGGTTCGCGACGAGGCGTTGCAGCAGCCCTGGGCGTTGCACGGCACTCGTCCGCTGTGGCTGCTCGGTGAGCCGCAGCTTCTGCCAGGCAAGCGACCGGACTTCGGGGGCGAACTCGTGCTCGAGGAAGGACCCGAGCGCATCGAGTCGGGCTGGTGGGACGGTCGCGACGTGACGCGCGATTACTACGTCGCGCGTAACCCGGCCGGCGTGCGCCTGTGGGTGTATCGCGAGCGCGGTCCGGGCGGCCGCTGGTTCCTGCAGGGCGTCTTCGGCTGATGCGGAGCGACGTGCATGGACGGGGACTATGCGGAGCTGCACTGTGTATCTAATTTCAGTTTCCTGAGGGGCGCCTCCGCGCCCGAGGAACTGGTCGAGCGTGCCGCGGAGCTCGGCTACGCGGCGCTCGCGATCACCGACGAGTGCTCGGTCGCCGGTGTCGTGCGCGCACATCTCGCGGCACGCGAGCATGGCCTGAAGCTCATCGTCGGCGCCGAGTTCCGTCTCGACGACGGCCTGCGCCTCGTGCTGCTTGCCAGCAATCGTCGCGGCTACGGCCAGCTCTGCCGGTTGATCAGCCGGGGTCGCCGCGCCGCGCCGAAGGGGCGGTACCTGCTGCGGCGGAGCGACTTCGTAATGGAAGCGGGTAGTGAACAGCGGATCGCGGATCGTGAAGAATCAGGAAACGCCGGAGTTTCCTTTTCCTCGCTACCCGCTATCCGCTACCCGCTATCCGCTTCCGACTGCCTCGCCCTCTGGCTGCCCGCGGCGCATCCGGACCCGCGGGAGGGCCGCTGGCTCGCCGCGGTCTTTCCCCGCCGGCTCTGGATCGCCGTGGAACTGCTCACCACCGGGCGGGACCGCAGGCGGCTCACCGCGCTCGAGGCGCTGGGATCGGAGCTCGGGCTGCCGCTGGTTGCGGCGGGCGACGTCCACATGCACGCGCGCGGCAGGCGCGCGTTGCAGGATGTGCTCACTGCGATCCGTCACCGGACGACCGTGGAATGCGCGGGCTATGCGCTCTTTCCGAACGGCGAGCGGCACCTGCGGCCGCTCGAGCGGCTGCGGGAACTCTATCCGCCCGGCCTGCGCTCGGCGACGCTGGAGATCGCCGGGCGCTGCAGATTCTCGCTCGAGGAGTTGCGCTACGAATATCCACGTGAACTCGTGCCGGAGGGTCATACGCCGGGTCAATGGCTGCGTCGTCTCACGGCCGAGGGCCAGCGGCGGCGCTGGCCCGGGGGCGCGCCGCCGAGGGTCCTGCGGCTCATCGAGCACGAGCTCGAGCTGATCGAGGAACTCGGCTACGAGCCGTACTTTCTCACCGTCTACGACATCGTCGCGTTCGCGCGCTCGCGCGGCATTCTCTGCCAGGGGCGCGGGTCCGCGGCCAACTCGGCCGTCTGCTTCTGCCTCGGCATCACCGAGGTGGATCCCGCGCGCATGTCGCTGCTGTTCGAGCGCTTCGTCTCGCGCGAGCGCAACGAGCCGCCCGACATCGACGTG
>DATIRA010000246.1:0-4640 GCA_035470225.1 Steroidobacteraceae bacterium
CAGCGAAGCGCGGCAATGCACCGGCCCGCTCGCGCACGACCTGCGCCCCGACAGAGCGCAGCTCGCCGCCGGGATCGAGCCCGGACCAGCGGTCGAAGCTCGGGGGCGCAAACGCCAGCGCGAGCGGCCACAACTCCTGGAGCGGCACGCGGTTGACCGCGAATTCCAGTGCGAAGGTCGTTCGCGGGTCGCCGCGCAGGCGCGCCTGCAACCTGAGCGGCTGCCCGCCCTGGGTGGAATCGATTCCCACACGCAGCTCGTTGGCAGTGAGGGCCCAGATCTCACCCTCGCGGCGAAGCCGGAGCTTGCCAGCGAGCTCCGGGTAGCGGACCTCGGTCGGCAGGGCCGGCCCGGGCCGGTCGACGAACTGCATGTCGATCGTCGCCATCTGCAGCGGGTCGGCACCCGGCAGCCGGTACGGTTGCGATGTCTCCACTGTCACCACCGGCGCGCTCTCGCGCCGGGGCAGGCGCAGCGTGACGTCGGCGAAGTCGAAGTCGGTGCGTAGCAGCCCGATCCGTCCGCGGTCGAGTTCCAGGACCGCGCGCAGCCGGCCGGCGCCCGAGCCCGGCTGCGCGACGGTTTCCGGCAGGAATTCCGCGAGCCCGGGCAATTCCAGCCGTTCCACGTCGACCTCGAGGCGGGCCTCGAGCTCGGTCAGCGCCCTGAGCGATCCGCGCAGCCTCCCGTCGAACCGGACTGTTCCGCCGAGCGAGGACGGCAGGCTGGCAGAACCGCTGGTCTCGACGTAACGTCGCTCGCGTCGCAGCTCCAGGTCCAGATCGCGCACGGTCCACGGCCCGGCTCCGCGCTTGAGATCGCGATAGTCCACTCGGGCCCCGACGATCTGGACGCTGCCCGCGGGCAGCCGATCCAGGTCGAACTGCGATTTTTCAATGGGCCGGTCGCGCTGGCCGAGCAGTCGGATGCGTCCGTCCGCGAGGCGCACCAGCGTGATGCGCGGTCTCTCCAGCCGAACCCTGCCCGCGACGAGTTCGCCGGTACGGAACAGGTTCAGCAGGTCCAGTCCGACCGACCCCTCGTCGGCCTCGAACACGACCTGCGTTCGATCCTGGTCCAGCACACGAGCATCCCCAAGCACGATCTCCGGACCAAACCAGCGCAACCGGGCGTCGATCCGCTCGAACTCGAGCCGCAGCCCCGTCTCGCCTTCGATCCAGGCCTGCGCACGCTCGGCGTTGCCGGGCACCAGCACCAGCGCGAGCCGCAGCAGGCCGAGCAGCAGCGCCGCGATGATCAATGCTGCGGCGACCGCCCCGGCTGTGATGCGCCACAGGCGCGCCGAGCGGCCGCGCGCAGCAGTGCTGGTCACATCAGCACCACGTCGAACTGGTCGAGTCCGTAGAGCGCCTCCGTTTGCAGCCGGATCGGCTTGCCGACCAGCACCTCGAGCTCACCGAGCGCCGCGGATTCCTCGTCGAGCAGCCGCTCGATGACGTCCTGGTGTGCCAGCACGAGCAGCTGCTGGAAGTCGAACTGTCCAGCCTGTCGCAGGACTTCCCTGAAGACCTCGTAGCAAACGGTCTCCGCGGTCTTGACGTAGCCGCGCCCCTCGCAGGCCGGACACGGCATGCAGAGCTGGTGCGCCAGGCTCTCGCGAGTCCGCTTGCGCGTCATCTCGACCAGGCCGAGCGGCGACACCGCAGAGAGGTGGGTCTTGGCGTGGTCCTTCGACAGCGCTTTCTCGAGCGCCTCGAGGACTCGGGTCCGGTGCGCGTCTTCCTGCATGTCGATGAAGTCGATGATGATGATGCCGCCGAGGTTCCGCAGCCGGAGCTGGCGCGCGATCGCAACTGCGGCTTCGAGGTTCGTGCGGTAGATCGTCTCCTCGAGATTGCGGTGCCCGACGTAGGCGCCGGTGTTGACGTCCACCGTCGTCAGCGCCTCGGTCTGGTCGATCATCAGGTAACCGCCGGACTTCAGGTCGACCTTGCGCTCCAGCGAACGCTGGATCTCCTCCTCCACGCCATGCAGGTCGAAGATCGGACGGCTGCCCTGGTAGGGCTCGACGCGCGCGCCGAGTCCGGGCATGAACGTGTCGGCGAATTCCCGCATTTTCTCGCAGGTGGCCACGTGGTCCACCAGCACACGGTCCACGGTCTCGCCGACCAGGTCCCGCATCAGGCGCAACGGCAGCGGAAGATCCTCGTGCACCAGGCTGCCGGCCGGCGTCTTCGATGCCTTGGCCGTGACGACCTCCCAGAGTCTGCGCAGGAACAGCCGGTCGGCATGCAGCGCCTCGGCCGTCGCACCCTCGGCCGCAGTGCGAACGATGTAGCCACCGCCCGTTGCGGCCTCCGCCGCGGCCTGCACTGCCTCGCGCAGCCGCTGGCGCTCGGCCTCGTTTTCGATCCGTGCCGAAACGCCGACGCCGCTGCCAAAAGGCATGTAGACCAGGTAGCGCGACGGGATCGTGACGAACGTCGTCAGCCGCGCACCCTTGGTGCCGAGCGGGTCCTTCAGGACCTGGACCAGGATGTCGGCGCCCTCGTTGACCAGCTCGCGGATGTTGTCGGTGCGGGTCGAGTCGGCCGCACCCTCGGCGTCCGCCGGCTGAACGATGTCCGACACGTGCAGGAATGCGGTTCGCTCGAGGCCGATGTCGATGAAGGCGGCCTGCATGCCCGGCAGCACCCGCGAGACACGCCCCTTGTAGATGTTGCCGGCGAGCCCGAGGCGGCTCGCTCGCTCCACGAACAGCTCCTGGGGGACACCGCTCTCGAGCAGTGCTGCCCGGGTCTCACGGGGACTCACGTTCACTACGATCTCGGTGCTCACGACTGCATTCCTACCGCAATCGGACCGGGCAGCGCCGCGAGCAGTTCCCAGGTTTCGAGCAGCGGCAGTCCGACCACGCCCGAATAGCTGCCAGCGAGGTGACTGACGAAGATCGCGCCGTGTCCCTGGATGGCGTACGCGCCCGCCTTGTCGACCGGCTCACCGGTGCCCCAGTACCAGTCGATCTCCTCGTCGCCGATGGCCCGGAACGTCACGCGACTGCTCGAGAGCCGCGTCGTGCTGCCGCGCTGGTGCCTGAGCGCAATGGCCGTGTGAACCGCGTGGGTGCAGCCGGACAGCCTGCGCAGCATGGCCCGGGCCGAGGCCTGATCGGCGGGCTTGCCGAAGATCTCTCCGTCCAGCTCCACGGTGGTGTCGGCCGCGAGCACCGGCCTTCGGTCGGGTTCGTCCAGCGCGGACCATGCGGCACGAGCCTTCTCCCCGGCGAGCCGCAGCACGTACTCAGGGGCCGCCTCGCGGTGCAGCGGAGACTCGTTGACCGACACCGGATGCACGTCGAAAGCGACCCCGATCTGCGCCAGCAGTTCGGCGCGCCGCGGTGACGCGGAGGCGAGGTAGATCCGCGGCCCGCCCATGCGGTCTCAGCCGACCGCCACCGTGCAGCGGATGGTCCTCTCGGCCAGCAGCGAATTACTGACCAGGCACACGTGCTCGGCCCGCTCCATCAGCTTGACGGCCTTCTCCTGGTCCGTGCCCGCGGGCGCATGAAGGGTCGCGGTCACGGCCATGCGGGTAAACCGGGTCTTGCCCTCGATCCGCTCCAGCGTTCCTTCGACCGAGCATTCGAGCGAGGTCCATTCGAACTTGGCCGCACGGGCGACGCCGCGAAAAGTGAGCAGGAAGCAGTCCGCGACGGCCGCGCAAAGCAGCGTTTCGGGCGACCAGCGGTCCCCGGGGCCATCGAACTCGGCCGGCGGCGCGGTCTTCAGAGTCGGCAGGCCCTCCGAGTCGACCGGGATGTCGCCCTCGGGAAGAGCGGCTGCACGGACCGTGTACAGGTGTGGGTAGGGATGCATGAATCACTCCAGCGTGCTTTGGGTAATCGGAAATTGAAACGCGACCAGCGATCGCTGTCCACCCGCAACCCGGTTCACGCGCGGTGGTACGGCAGCCCCTTGATCACGCTGACTGCGCGGTACAGGGCCTCGGCCACCACGACACGCGCCAGGCCATGGGGCAGCGTCAGCGCAGAGAGCGACCAGCGCAGTCTTGCCCGGGCATCGACCTCCGTGGCCAGGCCATCCGGTCCACCGATGCAGAAAACGGGCTGATCGCCATTGCGCGAACGTTCATCGATCCAGCGGGCAAGGGCCTCGGTCGACAACGCGCGACCTCCGACCTGCAGCGCCACGACATGGCTGCGTTCGCCACAGGCGGAGAGCATCCGCCGTCCCTCCTCCGCGACCTGGCGCGCGGGATCCGCTCCCCGGCGCTTGGGCAGCGGCACTTCGATGAGTTCGAGCCGGTACTCGCCCCGCAGGCGCCCGGCATAGTCTTCGAAGCCGGCGTCGACCCAGTCCGGCATGCGTGTACCGGCAGCGACGATGCGCATCAGCATGCCGACGTGCTCCCGGCCTCAGCCCGCGCCGGTCCCACCCTCCCAGAGCTTCTCGAGCGCATAGAATTCCCGGACGCGGGGCAGCATCACGTGCAGCACCACGTCCTGCAAGTCCAGCAGTACCCATTCCCCGTCGCGCTCGCCCTCGACCCCGAACGGCCGGTAGCCGGCCTCCTTGCAGCGCTGGATCACGCGCTCCGCAATCGACTTCACGTGCCGGTCCGAGGTGCCGCTCGCGAGCACCATCGTGTCGGTGATATCG
>DATIRA010000247.1:0-1755 GCA_035470225.1 Steroidobacteraceae bacterium
TGGCCGAGCATTTCGGGGAGCTGCCGAAGATCGCGAAGGCGAGCACGGCGGAGATCGAGGAAGTACCGGACGTCGGGCCGGTGGTCGCGGCCCATTTGCGGGATTTCTTCGACGAACCGCGCAACCGCAAGGTGATCGAAAGGCTGGTCGAGGCCGGCGTCGAGTGGCCCGCAGTGAGCGCGCGGCGCGCGAGCCGGGACGGTCCGCTCGCTGGCGAAACGCTGGTGGTAACCGGGACGCTCGAGTCGATGACCCGCGACGAGGCTCGCGAGGCGGCACGCGTCGCGGGTGCCACGGTCACGGACTCCGTCTCCCGCAGGACGACGCTGCTGGTCGTCGGTGCCGATCCGGGCTCGAAGCTCGGCAAGGCGAAGGAGCTGGGTGTGCGCGTGATCGACGAAGCCGGTTTCCGAAAGCTGCTCGGCCGCGACTGAGCGGCGCGCTCAAGATGCTCCGATTCGCGGTTCGCCGACTGCTCAGCGCCATTCCGACGCTGCTCGTGATCATCACCGCGGCGTTCTTCCTGATGAGGGTCGCACCGGGAGGGCCCTTCGACGAGGAGCAGGCCATTCCGCCCGAGATCCATGCGAACCTCGAGGCGGCCTACGGGCTGGATCAGCCCGTCTTCGTACAGTTTGGCAATTACCTCGCCGGCCTGTTGCGCGGTGACCTCGGACCCTCGTTCAAGTACCGGGACTTCCGTGTGTCGGAGCTGATCGCGCGCGGCCTGCCGGTGACGCTGACTGTCGGCGGCCTTGCGCTGCTGCTCGCGCTCGCGGCCGGCGTCCCGCTCGGCATGCTGGCTGCGCTGCGACAGAACGGGCCCGTCGATCACACGGTCATGGCGCTCGCGCTGGTCGGTATCGCGGTGCCGAGCTTCGTGGTCGCGCCTGTGCTGGCGCTCGTGTTCGGCGTCAGGCTCCAGTGGCTGCCGGTCGCGGGCTGGGAGCCCGGCGGCCTGCGATACCTGGTGCTGCCGGTCGTTACACTGGCGCTGCCGTTTATCGCCTACCTGGCGCGACTCGCGCGCGGCAGCCTGCTCGAGGTCCTTCAGTCTCCTTTCATCCGCACGGCCCGTGCCAAGGGACTGGGACCCGGCTACATCCTGCGCCGACACGCGCTGAAGCCGACGCTGTTGCCCGTGCTGAGCTTTCTCGGCCCGGCGACCGCGGCGCTGCTTACGGGTTCGCTCGTGGTCGAGCAGGTTTTCGGGCTGCCCGGGGTCGGCCGCTACTTCGTGCAGGGCGCGATCAACCGCGACTACACGCTGGTGATGGGCATGGTGATCTTCTACGCAATGCTGATCGTGCTGTTGAACCTCGCCGTGGACATGCTGTACGGGTGGCTCGACCCGCGGATCCGGCATGGCTGAGTCCACGGCAGAGATCCGCGGCGGGCTCTGGGCGGATGCGGGTCGTCGCCTGAGGCAGAATCGTGCCGCGCTGGCCGCGGCGGCCCTGCTCGCTGCGCTGGTGCTGCTCGCGATTCTCGGTCCGCTCGCGAGTCCCTACACGCTCGACGAGGTGGACTGGAGCCTGAGCCCGCTCGCCTCGCCGCCTTCGCTCTCGAACGGCCACTACCTCGGCACGGACAGCAACGGCCGGGACCTGTTCGTGCGTACCTGGCGTGGGACGCAGGTGTCGCTACTGGTGGCACTGTGCGCCACGGCCGTGAGCCTTGTGATCGGCGTGGTCTGGGGCGCTACGGCCGGCTACCTCGGCGGGCGGGTGGACGAGTGGATGATGCGTTTCGTCG
>DATIRA010000248.1:0-5328 GCA_035470225.1 Steroidobacteraceae bacterium
GATGCATCGCCTCGAGCAGACCCGGCGGATCGGCGTGCAGGTCTACGGATCACTGGCACTCACCGGACAGGGCCACTGCACGGATCGGGCTCTGCTGCTCGGCCTCGAAGGGTGGCGACCCGAAAGCGCCGACCCCGCCCAGATGGAGCCCGCGCTCGAGCGGATCCGGGGCAGCGGGCGACTGCGGCTGCTCGGACTGCACGAGATCGCGTTCGACGAGCCTATGGACCTGCTGTTCCATCGCGACCAGACGCTGCCGCTGCATCCGAACGGCATGCGCTTCACCGCGCTCGATGCCGAGGGCGGAATGGTTCACCGCGAGGAGTTCTACTCGACCGGCGGCGGGTTCATCGTTCGGGCCGGCGACTTCGGCCGCAGCTGCGAAGGCGAGGCGGCCGTCACGCTGCCTTACCCGTTCACATCGGCGCGCGAGCTCCTCGACGCCTGCCGTTCGCACGGGCTGGAACTGCACGAGCTCGTGCTGGCCAACGAAGGCGCCTGGCGCCCCACGGCCGAGACCCGCGCGGCGCTGCTCAGGATTCGCGACGTGATGACCGACTGCATCGAGCGCGGATTTCGCGGCAGCGGACTGCTGCCGGGCGTGCTGAAGGTGCGCCGTCGGGCGGCGCGGCTGAGCCGGCTTCTGGCGGAGTCCCCGGGACAGCGACCGCTCGAGGTGATGGACTGGGTCAACGCATTTGCGCTGGCCGTGAACGAAGAGAACGCGGCCGGCGGGCGGGTCGTGACTGCGCCCACGAACGGCGCCGCGGGCATCCTTCCGGCCGTGCTGACCTATTACCGCCGGTTCGAGCCCGGCGCCACCGAGGAAGGCGTGCTGCGACTGCTGCTGGTCGCCGGTGCGATCGGCATCCTCTACAAGCGAAACGCGTCGATATCCGGGGCCGAGATGGGTTGCCAGGGCGAGGTGGGCGTGGCCTGCTCGATGGCGGCCGCCGGTCTCGTGTCCGCGCTGAACGGCACCAGCGAGCAGATCGAGAATGCCGCCGAGATCGGCATGGAGCACAATCTGGGACTGACCTGCGACCCGATCGCGGGACTGGTGCAGATTCCGTGCATCGAGCGCAACGCGATGGGGGCCGTAAAGGCGATCAACGCCGCCCGGCTGGCGATGCGCGGCGACGGTACGCAGAAGGTCTCGCTGGACCAGGTGATCGCGACGATGCGCCAGACGGGTGCGGACATGTCGACCAATTACAAGGAAACGAGCCAGGGCGGTCTGGCCGTGAACGTTCCGGAGTGCTAGCGAAGGCCATGGAGGGTTCCCAGCGCATCGCTGTCGTCACCGGTGCCTTCGGCGTGCTCGGTTCGGCCGTGGCGCGTGCGTTCGCAGCGCACGGCTACCGGGTCGCTCTGCTGGACATGGCGGTTGATCCGCCTGCGGCACTGGTGGAGGAACTGGGGCAGACACACCTGCTGATCGGCGGCGTGGATCTCGGCCAGCTCGAAGCGGCGCGCAAGGCCATCGCCGCGGTGGCGATGCGTTTTGGCGGCATCGACGCACTGGTGAACGTCGCCGGCGGGTTCTGCTGGGAACTGCTGCAGGATGGCGAAGTGGAGACCTGGGACGAACTCTATGCCATCAACCTGCGAACCGCTGTCGCCAGCTGCAAGGCTGCGCTGCCGGCGCTGCTCGAACGCGGTCGCGGCCGCATCGTCAACGTCGGCGCAGGCGCTGCGGCGCGTGCCGGGGCAGGCATGGGAGCCTACGCCGCGTCGAAGTCGGGTGTCGAGCGCCTGACCGAGGCGCTGGCGGCCGAGTTGCGCGACCAGGGCGTCACCGTCAACGCGGTTCTTCCAGGCATCATCGACACGCCCCGCAACCGGGCCGACATGCCGGATGCGGACTACTCGCGCTGGGTCGCGCCGGAGGCGATCGCCGACGTGATCGTATTCCTGGCCTCCGATGCCGCCCGCGCGGTCACTGGCGCCGCGGTTCGGGTGTTCGGCCGCGGCTGATCTCAGGCGGGGTTCTTCGGGTAGTCGAATTCGACCTGCTGCCCGCTCGACCAGTCGAGTTCGCCCCAGGCGCCGATGTCGAACAGCGCCGTGAACACAGCACAGGTGGGCATGTTGTCCATCTGCTCGCCGCCGGACAGCCGGTTCGCGAACTCGGTGAGGCCGGGGTTGTGTCCGAACACCATCAAGTGCTTCGCGCTGCCGCCGAGTTCCTGCACGACCGCCAGCAGTTCCTTCGGCGATGACAGGTAGAGTCGTTCGTCCTGGTGTATCAGCTCGGCACGCACCTTAAGCGCGTGCGCGATGATCGATGCGGTGGCCAGCGCCCGGACGGCCGGGCTCGTCAGCACCCGGTCCGGCTTGAGTTTCCTGCTCTTCAGGCGCCGGGCCATCTCCGGCGCATCGAGCTGGCCGCGACGGTTCAGGGCGCGGTCCCAGTCGGCCTGGCCCGGCAGGGACCAGTCCGATTTCGCGTGCCTGACCAGTGTGAGCCGCCTCATTCCGCGAGGACCTCGACCTGGCCGTCCACGACGCGGGTCTTGAACGTCCGAACGGGCTCGTAGGCCGGCGGCGTCAGCGCGCGTCCGGTCCGCAGACAGAACCGTGCGCCGTGCCGCGGGCAGATCACCTCGTGGTCCACTACCTCGCCGCCGGCAAGGCCGCCGCCGTCATGGGTGCAGATGTCCTCGACGGCAAGGAACTCGCCGTCCACATTGAATACCGCGACGAAGTCGCCATCGACCTCGACCGACGCGTAGTCGCCCGGGGCAATTGACTCGGCTGATGCGACGCGGACCCAGCTCACATCATTCCCGTCTGCAGCCGCGCGGCTTCGGACATCATCGACTGGTTCCACGGCGGATCGAAGACGAGCTCGACGTCGACGCGCGCGACCGTCGGTATCAGCTCCACCTTCTCGCGCACGTCCTCGACCAGCACGTCGCCCATTCCGCAACCCGGCGCGGTCAACGTCATCTTGACGTCGACGACCCGCCCCTCGGGCTTTGACTCGACGTCGCAGCTGTATACGAGGCCGAGATCGACGATATTGATCGGGATCTCGGGGTCGTAGCAGGTCTTCATCTGCCGCCACGCGAGTTCGCGAACGTCCTCGTCGCTCGCGTCCGGTGGCAGCTGCGGACCTTCGACGATTTCCTTGCCCAGCGCGTCCGCGTCCTTTCCGGCGATGCGGAACAGGTTGCCCTCTACGTAAACGGTGAAGCTGCCGCCGAGTGCCTGGGTGATGAATCCGTTCTGGCCCTCGCGCAGCGTGACCTCGACGCCGGCCGGAACCATGACGGCCTGCACGTCGCGAGCGAAGCTGACAGGCTCGTTGTCTGCTCGGTACAAGCGTTCTTCCTCGGGTTGACTACTCGGTGGAGACGGCTGCGTCCCGCCGGTGCAGCGCAGCCTCGAGCGTGTGCCAGCAGAGACTCGCGCATTTGACGCGGGCAGGAAATTCCCGCACGCCGGACAGTGCCGCGAGCTTGCCGAGGCCCGCGGTGTCCACGTCGGCCTCGTCGTCGGTGAGCAGGTCGTGCATCGTGCCGAACAGTCGGTCCGCCTCTTCGATGCTGCGGCCCTTGACGCTCTCGGTCAGCAGCGAGGCGGATGCGACCGAGATGGCGCAGCCGCTGCCCTGGAACGACACGTCTGCGATCCGATCCCCGTCGAGCCGCACGTACAGTGTCAGGCGGTCGCCGCAGAGCGGGTTGAAGCCCTCCGCCTGTCGATCCGCGTCCGGCATCGGCCGGAAATTGCGCGGGTTGCGGTTGTGGTCGACGATCACGTCGCGATAAAGGTCCTTCAATTCCATCAGCCGAGCACCTCGCGCGCGAGCCCGAGCGCGTCGATCAGCCGGTCTATCTCGGCGGTCGTGTTGTAGAAGGCGAAAGAGGCGCGGGCCGTGGCCGGCACGCCGAAGAACTCCATGACCGGCATGGCGCAGTGATGGCCGGTGCGGATCGCGACGCCCTCGTGGTCCAGGATGGTACCGATGTCGTGCGGGTGGATTCCCTCCAGCACGAACGACACGACAGCGGCCTTGTCGGGAGCGGTACCGATGATCCGCAGCCCCGGGATCTCGCTCAACCGGTCGGTGGCATGGCGCAGCAGCTCGTGCTCAGCCGCGGCGACCCGGGCCAGCCCGAGCGTTTCGAGGTAACGGATCGCCTCGGCCAGCCCGATCGCGCCGGCGATGTGCGGCGTGCCGGCCTCGAACCTGTAGGGCAGCTCGTTGTACACGGTCCGCTCGAAGCTCACGGCCAGGATCATGTCTCCGCCACCCTGCCAGGGTGCCATATCAGAGAGCAGGCTCTCGCGGCCGTACAGCACGCCGATGCCGGTCGGCCCGCACATCTTGTGGCCTGAGAAGCAGTAGAAATCGCAGTCTAGGGCCTGCACGTCGACGGGCATGTGAGGCGTGGCCTGCGCCCCGTCGAGCAGTACCGGGATGCCGCGGGACTTCGCTTCCGCGATGTAGCGCTCGACCGGCACGATCGTGCCGAGCGCGTTCGAGACGTGGGCCAGTGCCAGCAGTCGCGTGCGCGGCGAGAGCAGGCCGAGGAAGGCCTCGAAGTCCACCTCGCCGGAGCGGGTGATCGGAATCACTTTCAGGCTCGCGCCAGTCTGTTCGCAGACCATCTGCCACGGGACGATGTTCGCGTGGTGCTCCAGCCAGGAGATCAGGATCTCGTCGCCGGGACCGAGCCGCGGGCGGGCGTAGCTCTGCGCGACCAGGTTGACGGCCTCGGTCGTGCCGCGCAGGAAGATCACCTCGCGGCGGGAGCGGGCGTTCAGGAACCGCCGCACGGCATCGCGCGCGCCCTCGAACAGATCAGTGGCTTCCTGGCTCAGCCGGTGCACCCCGCGATGGACGTTCGCGTGGCAAGTCTCGTAGTAACGGGAAACCGAGTCGATGACCGCCTGCGGCCGCTGACTCGAGGCCGCGTTGTCCAGGTAACACAGGGGCCGCCCATTGACCTCCCGCGAGAGCACCGGGAAATCCCGGCGCAGCGCGGCGACGTCCAGCGGCGCGTCCGTGCCGGCCGCAGCAGTACGGAGGGCAGGCTGGACCGCGCTCATGGCTCGTGATCCAGCAGCCGCAGCAGTCGTGAGTCGAGCTGGTCGTGCACCAGCCGGGCAAACGGCTCGTGATCCATCCGCGAGACCACCGCGCCGGTGAAAGCCCGGGTCAGCGCATTGCGTGCCTCGGACTCATCGAGTCCCCGCGAGCGCAGATAGAACAGCGCCGCCGGATCGAGCTGGCCCGTCGTCGCGCCGTGGCTGCACTGTACGTCGTCTGCGTAGATCTCGAGCTCCGGCTTCGTGTCGATTTCGGCGCGGTCTCCG
>DATIRA010000249.1:0-4723 GCA_035470225.1 Steroidobacteraceae bacterium
CGTCGAGTTGCCAGTGGTCGCGCAGGCGCAGGTCGCGCTGGAAGTACAGCAACAGGTCGTCGCTGGGCATGATGCCGCCGGTGAAGAAGTATCGAGCCATCCAGTCGCTTTCGTCCCTGACTTCGAACGGGTAGGCGAAACGCGAGTGGCTGAAGATGTGCACGAACAGCGTCGCCTGCGGGCGCATCCAGCCCGCGATGCGGCCGAGCAGCGTCTCGTAGTTCCTCATGTGCTCGAACATCTCGACCGAGACCACTCGGTCGAAGCGCCGGGTCGAAGGAAAATCCAGCACGTTGGCGTCCCGGGTGATCACCTCGACGTTGCCGAGTCCGCGCTCTGCGGCCCGCGCGTCGATGAACTGCTTCTGGGTGCGGGAGTTCGACACTGCAGTGATGCGCGAAGACGGGAAATGCTCCGCCATCCACAGCGTCAGCGATCCCCAGCCACAACCGAGCTCGAGCACGTCCTCGCCGTCGCGCAAAGCTGCGCGCCTGCAGGTCAGGGCCAGCATGTCGGCCTCGGCCTCATCGAGGCTCGTGACACCCGGGTCGAAATACGCCGAGGAGTACTTAAGGTGATGTCCGAGCACGAGCTCGAAGAAGCGGGTGGGCAGCTCGTAGTGCTGCTCGTTCGCCTGCCGGGTGGCAATCGCGACCGGTGAGTGACGCAGCTCCTCGACCAGCTGCATCAGGTGGGCCTGTTGCGCCTGGGGACTGCCCTTGTCCTCCTCGGCGAGCCGCGCGGCCAGCAGCCGGCGGATGCCGATGCGTATCAGCCAGTCCGGCAGCAGGTCGCGCTCGAGCAGCGAGTAGCCGAGCGCTGGCGAACTCTCGGCCAGCGTGGTCACGTGATCGCCTGCCGGGGCGCGCGGCGCAGCAGCAGCTGTTCCACGGGCTCACCGTCCTCGAGCCGCGCGAGCTGGATCAGCATGTAGGCAGCCATCGCGATGTTCCCGAGCATCATGACCGCCAGAAACCAGCCCAGCCGGGCCGTGGCGGTCGTCTCCTTGTAGAAGACCCAGGCGTAGAAGGTCAGGAAGCCGAAGTATGCATCGGCCAGCGTCGCGATCGTCCACCAGCGATCCGGCTCGCTCACGAGGCCGGTCCACTCCCAGAGCGGCTGCCGGCCGCTCGCGGTAATGGTGATCGCCAGCATCGAGAGCAGAATCAGGCCGAACAGCAGCTGCAGGGCACGTCGAGAGTCCATGGCCGCCCCTTCGCAGCCGTCCAGGGGTCCGGATTCCTTCAGGATGCCCCGGGTTCCTGTCGCCGGGAGCGGCCGCTGCGCTCGATGACCAGCGTCTCGTAGCTCCAGGCCGAGATTTCCCCGACCCAGAAATCGGGCGGCCAGCCCGCCTTGAGTTTCAGGTGCCGCAGGAAGTCCATTGGTGCGGGCAACTGTTCCCAGACGCTCGGCAGGAAGGTGGCCCGCGCGCCCTGCCACTCGATCACGAGTCCATGACGTCCGGGCTCGAGCTGCCCGAGCAGCGCGGCCTCGCTGCCACTGTGAAGCGGAACGAGCTCGGAGAGGATCGAGATCTCCAGGTCCGTCCGGTCCCATTCCTGCGGCGTCAGCGGAAGGAATCGTGGATCGGAAAAAGCGCTGGTGCGTGCGTTGTGCCAGACGTCCAGCGCGAGCGCGCGCCGTGCCTCGAGCGTCCCGCAGCAGCCCCTCAGGCGTCCCTCGATGGTCAGCGTCACGAAGCTTGCCGCCTCGCGACGCAACGCAGCGGGCAGCTGATCCGGAGCCGGTGCCTGCGAGGGCATGCCCGCCAGGTGTGAGGTGATCGACGTGGTCGCCGTGTCGAGCAGGTACTGGCTGTGCGAGGGCTCAAGCATCGTAGAGCGCATAGCAGGCGTACCCCACCACGCGCGAACGGTCGCCGGCGGTATCGCCCGAGTTGCGCTGATCGATCAGCTCCACCCGCAGGCCTTTCTGACGGGCCACCTCGAGAAGCCCGTTGATTATCTGTGCACCGCAGGCCTGCTCGTCCGACAGGTCACTGCGCCTCGCCAGGATCGAGCGCGTCGTGGCGTCATCGAGCGACTGCGCCTCGGAATAGGTGTGATAGTGACTCAGGTCGGAACTGACCACGACCAGCGTCTCCGGCCCGTCCCAGACGGCCTTCAGCGCGCTGGCCACCTGCCCCGAGGGCCCGAGGCCGACCGCGATCGGCAGCACCTCGAAATCGTCGAGCTGCGCCTGCAGGAACGGAAGCTGTACCTCGAGCGAGTGCTCGTTCTGGTGTGCCGCGTCATTGACGCCCGCGAGGCCGAGCTCCCGCAGCCGACGACGCCCGCGATCGTCGATCGGCACCTCGCCGAGCGGAGTCGAGAAGCGATCCACAGAGGGCAGCGCGAGACCGCGGATCGGCACTCGATGGCTCGGGCCGATAAGCACCACCCTGTGTATGTCCGTCGCACCTGGGCCGAGGCAGCCGTACCCAGCGGCGGCGACCACTCCCGAGTACACGTAGCCGGCATGCGGAACGATCAATGCCTTCGGGCGGGTCGCCTGCTGCTGCGGTGGGAACGTGTCCAGCAGCGCGCTGACCGTGGCCCGGAGCTCGCCAGAGCCGGCCGGGTAGAACAGTCCCGCCACGGCGGGCCGCCTGACCCTTGATTTCTCTCCTCCAGCGCTCAACATGTCAGTCACGGGCCGGCGATCACGCGCGGAGCCGCGTCGGCCACCCGGGCAATATCCCGCCGGGCCGCGCGAAGCGACAAGCGTATGTATACGGACCCGCATATCGTCCCGACCCGCTACTGGAGCCGTCTCCCGGACGGCCGCGTGCAATGCGACGTCTGTCCGCGACATTGCAGGCTACACGAGGGTCAGCGCGGCCTCTGCTTCGTGCGTGGCCGAGACCGCGATGGCATTGAGCTTTATACGTATGGACGCTCCAGCGGTTTCTGCGTGGATCCAATCGAGAAGAAGCCGCTGAACCACTTTCTCCCGGGTTCCGCGGTGCTGTCCTTCGGGACCGCCGGCTGCAACCTCGCTTGCAAGTTCTGCCAGAACTGGGACATGAGCAAGTCGCGCGAAATGGACACGCTGGCCGATGCCGCAAGCCCGCGGCAGCTTGCCGACGCAGCGCTGCAGTCGGGCTGCGATAGCGTGGCCTTCACCTACAACGACCCCACGGTATTCATCGAGTACGCGATCGACGTGGCAGAGGCCTGCCATGCCGTGGGAGTCCGCACGGTTGCGGTCACGGCCGGTTACATCTGCCCCGAGCCGCGCGCGGAGTTCTTCGCCCGCATCGACGCGGCGAATGTCGACCTGAAGGGTTTCACGGAACAGTTCTACCGGCAGGTATGCGGCTCCGAGCTCGCGCCGGTACTCGAAACGCTCGAGTACCTGCGGTCGGAGACAGACGTGTGGCTGGAGATCACGACGCTGCTGATACCCGGTGAAAACGACTCCGAACAGGAGCTCGAAGCGATGACCGGCTGGCTGATCGAGCATCTCGGGCCGGACGTACCGCTGCACTTCACGGCTTTCCATCCGGACTGGAAGATGAGGGAGACGCCGCCGACGCCGCCGGCAACGCTGAGCCGCGCGCGGCGGATTGCGATGCAGGCGGGACTTCGCTACGTGTACACCGGCAACGTCCACGACCGGCAGGGCGGCAGCACCTGGTGCCACCGCTGCGGCGCGCTGCTGATCGAGCGCGACTGGTTCACGCTGGGAACCTGGGGCCTGGCGGACGGCGGCAAGTGTGCGTCCTGCGGCGAGGTGCTGCCGGGCGTGTTCCGGGGGGGACCCGGAGGCTGGGGCGGACGCCGGCTGCCGCTGCGCATGCGCGCCGCGCACTGAGGGTCGCCGATTCGACCGCGACCTCCTAGCGTCGCTGCCTGCGTCGCCCGGTCGGCACGTTCTGCGCTAGTTCGTCGAGCCACGTGGTCGCCGGGGAATCGCTGGGGGCGCGCCAGTCGCTGCGTGGCGACAGTGAGCCGCCCGACCCGACTTTCGGCCCGTTCGGCATGGCCGAGCGCTTGAACTGGCTGGTCTGGAAGAAGCGCTTCAGGAAGACCTCGAGCCAGTGCCGGATGCTCTGCAGGTCGTATTCGCGCCGCTCGGATTCGGGCAGCGTGTCCGGCCAGGCGCCGCGCTCGCGATCGCGCCAGGCCGCGTGCGCGAGGAATGCGACCTTGCTCGGCCGGTAGCCGAACCGGCTCATGTAATACAGGTTGAAGTCCTGCAGCTCGTAGGGCCCGACCACGGCCTCCGAGGAATGCCCGGGCTCCTCGCCGGCGCCGGGCACGAGCTCGGGTGAAATCCGCGTGCCGACGATGCGCGCGAGCACCTTCAGCGTCGACGCGTCGAACTGCCGTGTCTCGATCAGCCAGCGGATCAGGTGCTGGATCAGCGTCTTCGGGACGGAGGCGTTCACGTTGTAGTGGGACATGTGGTCGCCGACGCCGTAGGTCGTGAAACCGAGCGCGAGTTCCGAGAGGTCGCCGGTGCCGAGCACGAGCCCGCCGTGCAGGTTGGCCAGCCTGAACAGCACCGAGGTGCGTTCGCCGGCCTGGACGTTCTCGTAGGTCACGTCGTAGACGTCGCGCCCGCCCGCGTGGGGGTGACCGATGTTCTCCAGCATCAGGTTCGACGCGGGCCGGATGTCGATCTCGCCGGCCGTCATGCCGAGCGCCTTCATCAGCGCACGCGTGTTGCCGAGCGTCTGCCGCGAGGTTCCGAAGCCAGGCAGCGTGTAGCCGAG
>DATIRA010000250.1:0-7601 GCA_035470225.1 Steroidobacteraceae bacterium
GGTGCGCCCAATGCCCGGCCCGGTCTCAAGGCGCCGCTGGCGACGATCGGCGCACGGCTGCCCGATGGCATGCAGATCAGCAGGGCGAGGCTCCGGGGAGTCGAGTCGCAGGGAATGCTGTGTTCCGCCCGCGAGCTGGGATTGTACGAGGACGCCAGCGGCCTGATGGAGCTGCCGGTGCAGCTCGAGACCGGTCAGCCGCTTGCCGACGCGCTGGCACTCGAGGACACGATACTCGACGTCAACCTGACTCCGAACCGCGGCGACTGCATGAGCATGCTGGGCGTGGCGCGCGAGGTGTCGGCACTGACAGGGGTCGAGCTGCTCTCGCCCGGATCCGGCAGCGTGTCGCCGCGCCGGCAGGACCGTTTCGAGGTCGAGCTCGAGCCAGGCGCCGGCTGTGCCAGGTTCGCTTCCAGGGTGATCCGCGGTGTCCGGCCCGACGCGGTATCGCCGCTGTGGATGCAGGAACGTCTGCGAAGGGCCGGTCTGCGGCCGATAAACGCGGTCGTGGACGTCACGAACTACGTCATGTTGGAGCTCGGTCAGCCGATGCACGCCTACGATCTCGCGCAACTGGACGGCGCGATCGTGGTGCGACGCGCCAGGTCCGGAGAGAGCCTGGTGCTGCTCGACGGGCGCGAGATCGAGCTCGACGACTCCGTCATGGTCATTGCCGACAGGAGTAAGCCGATCGGGCTTGCCGGGATCATGGGCGGCGAGCATTCCGGGATCGGCCCGCAGACCTCGGACGTGCTGCTCGAGGTCGCGTTCTTCAGCCCGGATGCCGTCGCCGGCCGTGGGCGTCGATACGGGCTCGTCACCGATGCGTCACAGCGCTTCGAGCGGGGCGTGGACCCGACGCTTCAGGAACGCGCCATCGAGCGCGCGACGCAGCTACTCATCGAATCGGCGGGCGGCGAACCGGGACCCGCGGAAGTGACCGAGCTGGTCGACGAGCTGCCCGACTTCGCGCCGGTGCTGTTGCGGCCCGACCGGGCCCGCAGCGTCATCGGCGCGGCGCTTTCGGACGCCGAGATACGCCGGATCCTCGAATCGCTCGGGATGCCGACGCGGGCCACTGAGGCGGGCCTGGAGACCGCGCCGCCCAGCTGGCGTTTCGACAACGAGATCGAGGAGGACCTGATCGAGGAAATCGCCAGGATTCATGGCTTCGATCGCGTACCCGAGACAGCAGAACTGGCGCGGCGTTCCCTGCCGGAGCTCACAGAGCTGCGCGTCACGGAGGACGCAGTGGCCGACGTGCTGGTGCAGCGCGGCTACCACGAGGCCATCACCTACAGTTTCGTGGATCCGGCGCTGCAGCGGATGTTCCACGGCGACCAGCCGGCCCTGGCACTGGCCAATCCGATCGCGGCCGACCTATCCACAATGCGTCTGTCGCTTTGGCCGGGCCTCGCGAAGGCGCTGCGGGAGAACCAGCGTCGCCAGCAGGCACGCGTGCGCCTGTTCGAGTGTGGCAGCAAGTTCGTCGTGTCCGACGGGGCGCTCGACGAGGTGGCCGTGATCGCGGCCATTGCAGGCGGTGCACAGCTTCCGGAGCAGTGGGGAGCCGACGACAGGGACTGCGATTTCTTCGACCTGCGCGCCGACCTCGAAGCCGTACTGCAGACGACCGGGGCCATTTCGGAATTCCGGATCGTGCCGGCGCAGCATCCGGCCCTGCATCCGGGCCAGAGTGCGCGCCTGTGGCGTGGCGGGACCGCGATTGGCTGGATCGGTCGCCTGCATCCGGAGCTGCAGCGGGAGCTGGAATTGACATATTCAGCGGTCGTCTTCGAGATTGAGACTCGCTCCGCGCTGGCTGCTGTTCTGCCGCACTATCGCGAAATGTCGCGCTTTCCATCGGTCCGACGGGACCTCGCGATCGTCGTTGCAGAGGCGGTTGCTGTTGCAGATCTCCTCGCCGTCATTCGCGCGGCGGCGGGGGACATGCTCACCGATCTGGTGGTGTTCGACATATATCGCGGGCAGGGTATCGAGCCCGGCTGCAAGAGCGTCGCAATAGGCTTGAATTTGCAGGATGTTTCGCGCACCCTTACCGACGATGAATCAGATGCCGTCGTGGCGCGGGTCGTAACCGACCTGGGACGGGAGTGCGAAGCCACGATACGAGACAAATAAGATGGCATTGACCAAGGCTGAAATTGCGGAGGCGCTGTTCGACCAGCTGGGCCTCAACAAGCGGGAGGCTCGCGAACTCGTGGACCTCTTCTTCGAGCAGTTGCGCGCGTCGCTGGCGGATGGTGAGCAGGTCAAGCTTTCCGGTTTCGGGAATTTCGACCTGCGTCAGAAGAACCAGCGACCGGGCCGCAATCCCAAGACCGGAGAGGAGATCCCGATCAGCGCGCGACGCGTCGTGACGTTCCGCCCTGGCCAGAAGCTCAAGACTCGGGTGGAGGCCTATGCTGGAACCGGGCAATAACGACGAACTGCCGGCGATCCCCGGCAAGCGATATTTCACGATCGGCGAGGTAAGCGAGCTCTGCGGTGTAAAGCCCCACGTGCTTCGCTACTGGGAACAGGAGTTCCCGCAACTCAAGCCCGTCAAGCGCCGTGGCAACCGCCGCTACTACCAACGCCAGGACGTGCTGGTGATCCGGCAGATACGCGCGCTGCTCTACGATCAGGGTTTCACGATCGGTGGAGCGCGGAATCGACTCGACGGGCAGGAGGCCCGCGAGGACGTGACCCAGTCCCAGCAGCTCGTGCGGCAGATGCGCACCGAACTCGAGGAGCTGCTCAAGATCCTGCGGCGTTGACCCGCACTAACCGCTACCCGGCGATCACGATCCGCTATAATCGCCGCCGGTCGGAGCGTGGCGCAGTCTGGTAGCGCACTTGCATGGGGTGCAAGGGGTCCCGAGTTCGAATCTCGGCGCTCCGACCAGTTCCCGACGGGCCGTCGTTGGCCCGGAACCCCAGGAGCTCGGCCCCGATGACACCCGAACAGTCCCGTTCCATCCTGAAGATCGCGCTTCTTGCTGCGTTCGCCGACGGGATGAAGGACGACCGCGAGCGTGAGGCCGTGAAGCGGGTCTCCGAAGCGCTGGGCAGCGAGGCCAGTCTCGATCTCCCCGGTCTCTACCGCGAAGTGTTGCTGTCGAAGCCGGATCTCGCGCGGCTCGCCGCAGCCCTGCCGGAGCAGGGGATGCGGCGGCTGGCGTATGAAATGGCCGTCGGCGTCGTCGAGGCCGACGGCGCGCGGCTGGCCAGTGAATCCGGATTCCTCTCCGAGCTGGCTGCGGCGCTCGAGTTGCCGGAGGCCTCGGCCCGCGAGTTGAACCGCGAGGCGGACGACGTGGCCGCGGCCGTTACCGCGCCTGCCGCGGCCGGCACCATAATGGGACGTGGCACGCTGTCGAGCGAAGAGCTCGACAAGCTGATCATGAATGCCGCGATCACCAATGCCGCGCTGGAACTGCTCCCGGAAACGATGGCGTCGCTGGCGATCATCCCGTTGCAGATGCGCCTGGTGTATCGGATCGGACGGTCCTATGGATACGAGATGGACCGCAGCCATGCGCGGGACTTCATCGCCACGCTCGGCGCGGGGCTGACTTCACAGTACGTCGAGCAGTTCGGTCGCAAGCTGCTCGGCGGGGTGCTCGGCGGGCTCGGTGGTGGTTTGGGTCGTACGGTGGGCCGGCAGGCGGCGAGTTCAGGCATGAGCTTCGCGACGACCTATGCGATCGGCCGGATTGCGCAGCGCTACTATGCGGGCGGCCGGAACATGGATGCACAGTCGCTGAAGGCCGCTTTCGCGGACCTGCTGGCTGAAGCGCGCGGGCTGGCCCCCGGCTATGCGGAGGCGATCGCGCAGAAAGCCCGCGGTAGCGATACACGGAGCCTTGCAGCATTGGTCGGGCGGGTCTGAGGCACGCCTGTCCCGGGCTCAGGAGTGCGTGATCGCATCGACCCGATCCGCGCGCTCGAGGTGCGGAACCGCATTGAAGCTCACTACCCGGGAGGCAGAGCGTCCCACGGCGATCTCGCTGATGCCGGTGTTGCGCGTCTGAAGGTTGAGTTGTATCGCGGACTCGGCGCCAGCACCGAGCGTGTCGGCGACGAGCCGCCCGATGATTCCCCCTGAGGTCACGATGAGCACCCGCGCGTCGCTGCCGAGCCCGTGGCAGGCGTGCGCGAGCGCAGCGCGCGCTCTTACGCCGAATTCCGACCAGGATTCGCTGCGCCCGTCGGATGTTTCGGCGGACGCCCAGCTGAGCAGCGCCTCACGAACGGCAGCGAAATAGGCCCGACGGTCCCCGGCGGCCCGCAGGGCCTGTTCGGTACCTGCGGCGAAGTCGCGGATCAGCGAACTCGCGTCGTACTCGTTGAGGCGTGGATCGACCTCGTGCACGACCGATGAGCCGATCGCGGCGGCGATGCCGGCCAGCGTATCCGCCTGGCGACGCAGGCTGCCGCAGAACGTCCGCTCGAAACGCAGGCCGCGCTGCCTGAAGTGCTCACCGAGCCACTCGGATTGCCGCCGGCCGAGCTCTGTGATGGAGTCGTAGTCGCCTGCGAAATCGGGTTGGGCGTGTCTGACGAGAAATACGTAGGGCATTGGCGGGACTGGCGGTGCGCTCAAGCAGCCTCGCCGGACGTGACGACGCTGCCATCCTGAGTTTAACCTCCCCGGATGCCTCCTGCGCTGGAGTCGCCGTGAGCACGAACCCGTCCGCAGCCCGATTCTCCGCCTGTGGGCTGATCACGCTTACCACGGACTTCGGCCATCACGACCCGTTCGTCGGCGTGATGAAGGGTCGCGTACTCGGCAGTTACCCGCAGGCGCGAATCGTGGACCTGACGCACGAGATCCGCGCACACTGGCCGGCGGAGGCCGGCTTCTGGCTCGCGCGCTGCTACCGTTACTTCCCCGTGGGCTCGGTCCACGTGGCGGTCGTCGACCCTGGCGTCGGAAGCTCGCGGCAGTTCGCCGCAGTCGAGGCCGACGGCCACCTTTTCCTCGCGCCGGACAACGGGCTGCTGGCCACCGTCGTTGCACGGGCGGATCGCTGCTTGCTCCGACACGTCGCCTCGACAGTGCTCGAGCGTGTCGGCGCTTCGCGACCGAGCGCGACCTTTCACGGGCGAGACGTATTCGCGCCGCTCGCAGCCGAACTCGCGGCGGGGCGGCTGGCTGTCGACGAGCTCGGACCAATCGTTGCTGAGCTGATCCCCGGATGGCTGGACGATCCGGTCGCGGGTCCGGGCGGCATCTCTGGCGTTGTCGTGACCGTCGATCACTTCGGTAACCTGCTTACCAACATCGACCGCGAGCTACTTGCACAGGTCCCCAACCCGGTCGTGCGCGCAGGTGGTCATGAGCTGCCGCTCAGGCGGACGTACTCGGACGCACGTCCTGGCGACTACCTGGCACTCGTCAATTCATTTGGCGTGGTCGAGATCGCCCGGGCCGAGCGAAGCGCCGCTGAAGGGTTGGGTCTCGACCGCGGAGCACCTGTCAGCGTCGTTCAGAAGTAGACCGAAGAGATTGATGTATATAGGAAAAAATCTGAACAGAGCCTGCTGGAGCTTGCCGTCGGGAGGCCGGGGCGGCAACAGGCCGGGCAGTGAAACTCGCTGGCGCCGCGGTGCAGCAAAGAAGTGTTGAGATGGCCTGCGGTTCAGATATAGTGCGCAGCCTTGCGCCTGGCAAATTCGTCAGCGCCTTGAAATCTCTGGGTTTTCTCAGGGCTGCCAAATGGAAAGAGACGAGGAACAATTCGATCTCGACGGCGACTTCACCGCGCAGGCGGAAGAGGAAGACTTCGATCGCTTCATCGACCGGGTGGATCGCCGCAAGCCGCAGCAGGTGACCAAGCGTGGCAAGGCGGCCTGGAGCAAGCTCGAGGACGTGCTCGCCGAGCGGCGCCTGCGCAAGCAGCTGCAGGATTACTTCGAGGACACTTGAGTCTGCGGGCGTCCGGTCTTTCCTGGCCGGCCGTGCATCGGCGCCGGTAGCGGCGCTCGTTCGAAGTCAGGGTCCATTGCCAATCGAGACGCTGCCGGCTCGCTGCGTCGCAAGTGGATGAATTCAATGGCTAGCAATCCCGATTCCCCATGGGTCGTGCTGAAGTTCGGCGGCACGAGCGTATCCAGCGTCAGCAACTGGCGCAGCATCGCGCAGGTTGTCAGGGCACGTCTCAACGACGGTCTGCGCACGGTGCTGGTGCACTCGGCCCTGTCCGGAATCACGGACCGGCTCGAGCAGTTGCTCGACAAGGCGCTGACCGGTGACTGGGAGTCGGTCATGGCGCAGATCGAGCAGCGCCACCGCGATCTCGCGCGCGACCTCGCCGTGTCCGACCTCGCGGAAGTCGAGCGTCATTTCTCAGAGTTGCGGCGCACGGCGGCCGGGATCCAGCTGATCGGCGAGGTTAGCGATCGCCTGCGCGCGAGGGTGATGGCCACCGGTGAACTGATGGCGACCCGGCTTGGCGCCGCATTTCTGCAAGGTGAAGGCCTCGATCCACACTGGCTCGACGCGCGCAAGTTCCTGCATGCCGATGCGCGGCAGGGTGCCTCGGAGCGCGCGAGCTACCTCTCGGCGGCCTGTGGTTTCGAGCCGGATCCCGCGCTGCAGCGCAGCCTGGCCCGGACCGGGCGCGTGTTCGTCACACAGGGATTCATCGCGAGCAACGAGCAAGGCGATACGATCCTGCTCGGGCGGGGTGGCTCCGACACGTCGGCCAGTTACCTCGCAGCCAAGCTCTCGGCGCGTCGGCTCGAGATCTGGACTGACGTGCCGGGGATGTTCACCGCGAACCCCCGCACGGTGCCTAACTCGCGGCTGCTGAAGTCGCTCGACTATGACGAGGCTCAGGAGATCGCGAGCAGTGGTGCGAAGGTGCTGCATCCGCGCTGCATCCTGCCTGTGAAGCAGTACGCGATCCCGCTGTCGATCCATGCGACCGAGATGCCGGACCTGCCGGGCACAGTGATCACCGCGACCGGCGGCGACGGAGGCGCGAGGGTCAAGGCGGTCACGACCAAGAAGGGCATCACGCTCGTGACCATGGAAACACTCGGGATGTGGCACCAGGTCGGGTTCCTGGCGGACGCCTTCGCCGTGTTCAAGCGCCGCGGGCTCTCGGTGGACCTGGTATCAACGTCCGAGACCAACGTGACGGTGTCGCTCGACCCTGCGGCCAATGCGCTGGACAGTCGGACGATCGAAGGGCTGATCGGGGAACTCTCGCGGATCTGCCGCGTCGAGGTGATCGGCCCCTGCGCAGCGGTGAGCCTGGTGGGCCGCAACATCCGCGCCACGCTGCACCAGCTCGGCGACGCGCTGGCGCTGTTCGAGGAGCAGAAGATCTACCTGGTCACCCAGGCCGCGAATGATCTGAATATCACGTTCGTCGTGGACGAGGAGCAGGGCGATCGGCTCGTCCAGCGGCTTCACGAGCTCATGATCAGGCACGTTCCTTCCGACCGGGTCCTGGGGCTGACCTGGGAGCAGATTCACGGCGACGGCACAGAGACGCTGGGGCCCCCGCCCTGGTGGAGGAATCGCGGCGAGGAACTGCAGCGCATCGCCCGCGAGCAGGGCTGCGCCTACGTATATGACGGCA
>DATIRA010000251.1:0-9032 GCA_035470225.1 Steroidobacteraceae bacterium
CGTTCGCTTCGACGTCCTTGAAGCAGGCTTCGACCGATTGCGGGCTGGACACGTCGAGCACCACGGCACGGCCTTGCAGATTCGCCTCGGCCAGGTAGGCCGCGATGGTCGCGGCGCCGGCCTCGCTGGTGGCCGTCCCGATCACGCGAGCGCCCCGCCGCCCGAGTTCGAGCGCAATGGCTCGGCCAATGCCGCGCGTTGCGCCGGTGACGAGCGCAATTTCGTTTTCAAGCATCCGGGAACTCCTGGTTGGCCGCGATCGCTTTGGCCAGCGATTCGGGATCATCGACGGCGATCATCGTGAGTCCGGGACCGCGCGCGATGCGTCGGTTCAGCGAAGTCAGCACCTTGCCCGGCCCGCATTCGACGATCGTCGTCACGCCGCTCGTGATCATCGCGCGCACCGTGTCCGCCCAGCGAACGGGCTTGTAGAGCTGCTCCTGCAACGCGCAGCGGATCCCGTCCGGGTCGGCGTGCCGGCGCAGGTCGACGGTATAGACATCCGGCACCAGCGGACGGCGCAACTCGGTGGTCGCGAGTTTCTCGGCGAGCTGCTCGGCAGCACGCCGCATCAGGCTGCTGTGTGACGGCACGCTGACCGGCAACAGCACGCAGCGTTTCGCACCGCGACCTTTGGCGGCCTCGATGGCCCGTGCCACGGCGCTCGCATGACCAGCGATGACGACCTGGCCCGGAGCATTGAAATTGACGGCCTCGACGACCTCGCCGCCCGCCGCTTCCGAGCAGGCGGCCTCCACTTCCTCGTCCTCAAGCCCGAGCACGGCCGCCATCGCGCCCTCCCCGACCGGCACGGCTTGCTGCATCAGCCACCCTCGATGACGCACCAGGTCTGTTGCCGCGCGGAAATCGAGTGCCCCGGAGCAGACCAGCGCCGAGTATTCCCCGAGACTGTGGCCTGCCATTGCGACCGGTCGAAGCTGCGCATGGCCCTGCAGCGCGCGCCAGGTCGCGACGCCGGCAGCGAGCATTGCCGGCTGGGTCTTCTCGGTCAGCGCGAGCTCCTGCTCGGGACCCTGCTGGCACAGTGCCCAGAGGTCGTAACCAAGCACCTCGGAGGCCTCCGCGAATGTGGCCTCGACAATCGGTTCCGAGCGGGCCAGCTCTGCGAGCATCCCCGTCGACTGGGAGCCCTGCCCAGGAAAGACGAAGGCGATGGACATCTGTACGTTCCTGCTCCCGTGGGCGAAGGCCCGAAGATCTGCCCGGATTATAGCGGCCGCGGCCGCCCGGGCAGGCCGCCGAGGATCGCGAGCGCGCAGAGCAGGCCGCCGATCGCCCCGTAGGCGTGGGCCTCGTGGATGACCGGCAGGCTGATCGTGCCGCCCGTCAATGGCAGCGGACCGGCGAAGTACTCCCAGGCCAGCTTCGCCGCGAACAGGGCTGCGACGGACAGCGTGAGCCAGTCTGCGTCCCGCGCCAGGCGGGCCGCCAGGCCGGCCGCCATGCATCCGTGCAGAGCTCCCGAGAAGCCGACGTACCACTCGAGTCCGGGTTTCAGCCAAAGGAAACCAATGTCGACGGCTGCTGTCGAAGCCAGCAGTACAAGTAGCCATTGGAGGTTCGTGTATTCGCGGCCGAACAGCCACCAGACCAGCAACACGCCAACGATGTTCCAGCCGAGATGACCACGGCCCCCGTGCACCAGATGCCCTGTCAGCAGGCGCCACCATTCGCCGTCCAGCACTGCGGCCCGCTCGTAGCGCAGCGTCTGCGGCAGCTCGCTACCGGCCAAATGCAGCAGGACCAGCAACGCGACGACGATTGCCGGGATCATCCATCGCGCAGCCATCGGCAACTTGAACACGCTAGACGTGGCGCACGACGGCGCCGCAGCTCCATTTGCTATTATCCGCAGACTTTACCGTGAACAATTCACTACCGCGATGAACCCTGAAACGAATGCCCTGACCGCAGTCCCCCGCCGTCGCCGGCCCGCCCGGCAGCACTCGCTGGCGGGCTTCACGCTGATCGAGATCATGGTCGTAGTCGTCATCCTCGGCATCCTGGCAGCGCTGGTCGCGCCGAACGTGATCCGCAGGATCGACGACGCCCGTGTCACCAAGGCACGGCAGGACATCCGGGCCTATGAGACTGCGCTGAACCTGTACCGGATGGACAATTTCCGCTACCCGACGACCGACCAGGGGCTCAAGGCTCTGGTCGAGAAGCCCACGGACCCGAACGTGCGCAACTGGAAGCAGGGCGGCTACATCGACGGGCTGAAGAAGGACCCCTGGGGCAATGACTACGTCTACATCGCCCCCGGGACCCGCGGCGAGTACGATCTCTACACCCTCGGTGCCGACGGTGCCCCTGGCGGCGAGGGTCCCGATGCCGACGTCACGAACTGGAACATCGAGTAACCCTCCGGCGCGCTCGCGCTCCACGACCGCCTCGGGCTTCACGCTGCTCGAGCTGCTGGTCGTCATAGTCATCATCGGCATCATCACCAGCCTGGCCGTCGTTTCCGTGCGCGTGCTCGGCGGCGACCACCAGCTCGACGAGGAAGCGCGCCGGTTGCGCGCCGTGCTGTCACAGGCGCGCGAGGACGCGATGCTGGAGGGCCGTGACGTAGGCGTACGCCTGGACGAGGCCGGATACGACTTCGTGCGTTATGACGGCCGCAGGAACGTCTGGGACCTGGTAATCGACGACCCGCTGCTGCGCGAGCGCCGGCTGCCGGACGGCCTGAGGTTCGCCCTGCGCCTGGAGGACCGCGAGTTGCGCCTGAAGCTCAGGGCGGTCCCGACCGTCGAGCGGCAGCCCCTGCCCCAGCTGATGCTGTTCGCATCCGGCGATCTGGTGCCTTTCGAAATCCTGCTGCGTCGCGACGGTAGCGACCAGGAGCGCGTGATCCAGGGCCTGGTGGACGGGACAATCCAGCTGCGCTCGAGCGAAGAAGATGAGGCCTGAGCGACAATCGCAGTCGATACGTATGAGCCCGCCGGCGGGCGCCGCGGGTTTCACGCTGATCGAGGTGCTGGCGGCGCTGGTGATCGTCGCGCTGGGCATGCTCGGCGTGATCGAGGCCGTGACACAGAATGCCAGGAACGGGAGCTACCTGCGCGAGAAGACGCTGGCGCACTGGATAGCGATGAACGTGATCACGGAACGGCGACTGCAACCTTCGCCCCCTGAAATCGCGGAAACGTCCGACGAGATCGAGTATGCCGGCGAGCGCTGGCGCTGGACGCTGCGAGTCTCGGAGACTCCGGTCGAGAGCATGCGCCGGATGGACGTGTTCGTGCGCCCGGCCGACGCGCCGGAGGATCAGGCGCTGGCCACGCTGACCGGCTTCTACGGCTCCGCGATCGGTGCCGCTGGTGGCAGCGTGCTCGACTGGAACGGCGTGCCGCCCGGCTCGGGTCCGTCCGGCGAGGAGGCAGAGGAGGAAGGAGAGGATGGCAAGGACGGCGCCGAAGGCACTCCGCCCGCCGAGCAGCCGCCCTCGCCCGAACGCCCGGGTGACGAGGATGACGAGGCGCCGACGCAATGAGGGAACCTCTCCGGCACGAGCGCATGCGAGGCTTCACGCTGATGGAGCTGCTGGTCGCGATGGCGATCTTCGCGATCATCGGCTCGCTCGCGCTGGGCGGATACACGGAACTGCAGAAACAGACCGAATACGCCGAGCAGCGCCTCGAGCGCGTGCGCGAGGTGCAGCGCGCGGTGCAGGCGATCGCGCAGGACCTTGCGCAGCTCGAGCCGAGGCCAGTGCGCGAACCGCTCGGTGAGTCCTACGTGCCGGCCGTCTATGCCGGGGTTTCAGTGGACTACCGGCTCGAGTTCACACGGTCCGGGTGGAGCAACACGGCCGGCATCGAGCGGCCGACGCTGCAGCGCGTCGGCTATCGCCTTGACCAGGACGGTTTGTGGCGCGACTACTGGCCGGTGCTCGACAGGACGCTCTCCGTCGAGCCCGTGCGGCGCAAGCTGCTCGGACAGGTCAGGTCGATCCGGCTGCGCTTCCTCGACGGCAGTCGCGAATGGGTCGAACGATGGCCCGCCGAGGTCTCGAGCGGCCAGCCCGACCTGCGCTCGCGGCCGGCCGCGGTAGAGATCACGCTGGAACTCGAGGACTGGGGCGAGGTCACGCGACTGGTCGAGGTCGCCGGATGAGCGCGCTTGCGGACTCACTTCGTCTTCGCGGCCGGCAGCGCGGCGTGGCACTGATCACGGCCGTGCTGATGGTCGCGCTGGCCACGATGCTCGCGGTGGAGGTCAGTTTCCGCGGTTTCCTGGACCAGCGCCGCAGCGCCACGTTGTTCGGGCTCGACCAGGGCCTGGAGATCGCGTTAGGGGCAGAGGCCTGGGCGGCCGATTTCCTGCGCCGCGACGCGCAGGAATCGAAGACCGACCACCTCGGCGAGGTATGGGCGCAGCCGCTGCCGCCGCTGCCCATCGAGGGCGGCACGGTCGAGGGGCGCCTCGACGACCAGCAGGGGCTGTTCAACCTGAACAACCTGCGCTTCCACGACGGCACGGTCAACGAGCAGGCGGTCCGTCAGCTCGAGCGCCTCCTGGGCTGGCTCGAAATCGAGCCGACCTGGGCTGCGACGATCGCGGACTGGGTGGACGAAGACGCGCAGCCGGGCTTCCCGGACGGCGCTGAAGACAGCGTCTACACCGGGCAGATACCTCCCCACCTCGCCGCGAACATGCCGGTAACCCGGGCGAGCGAACTGATGGTGATGCCCGGATTCGGGCTGGAGCGCTATCTGAAGCTGAAACCGTTCGTCACCGCGCTGCCCGTCGGAACGCCACTCAACGTCTGCACCGCGCCCGGCATCGTGCTCGATTCGTTTCTGGAGGATGTCCGCGAATTCGGCCTGATGGATCCCGAGGAACTGGCCAACCGGCGTGGCGAAGGCTGTTTCCCGACCCTGCAGGACCTGCGCGGCGCGATGGGCGACCCGCTCTACGAGCAACTCAAGAACTCGTTCACGGAATCGAGCGGCTACTTCCGCGCATCGGTGTGGGTGACTATTGGCACCACCCAGTTCACCTTGTACAGTCTGATGGTGCGAAGCAACACCGGTGCCGTGCGACCTTACCTGCGCAGCTTCGGCAGCGAGTAACCCGAGGGGCGATGTCAGAAACGCTGGTGATACGCCTGCGGACCGCGGAGGATGCGCCGGCGTCCTGGGTCGTGGTCGATGCCGACGGCGCACGCCTCGGGCCCGTGCAGAACGGACCGCTCGCCGATGCGGCCGCGGATTGTGCCGGGCGCAAGGTGCTTCTGCTGGTCCCGGGCAGCGAAGTCACGTTGGCCGAGCCCGAGCTGCCGGTTCGCGGCGGGGCGCGACTCGCGCAGGCCGTGCCGTTCGCGCTAGAGGAGCAGCTCGCCTCCGACATCGACCTGCTTCATTTCGCGGTGGGCAGCCGTGGCGCGGGCAGTGGCACGCCGGTCGCGGTGGTCTCGCGCTCGAACATGGACCGCTGGCGCAGCGCCTGGGAATCGGCGGGCATCCGCCCCGACGCCTGCTTCGCCGACACGACGCTGCTCCCACACGCCCCGAACGGCAGCGTGCTGCTGCTCGACGAGCGCAGTCTGCTGGTGCGACGGGCCGAGTCGATGCCTTTCGCGCTCGAAGTCGAGCCGCTCGCCGCAGCGCTCGAACTGGCGCTCGCCGACCTCGAGCCGGGCGACCGGCATGTGATCTTCTATGCGAACCCCGGTGACTACGAGGCTCACCGCGAACTGATAGAGGGCTTGCGCGATCGCGTCGAGACTCTGCAGGTGAAGCTGATGCCGGACGGGGCGTTGCCGCTGCTGGCTGCCCAGGCGCTCGGCGCGGCGCCGGTGAATCTAGCCCAGGGAACGTATGCGCCGCCGTCGGCCATCGGTAACCGGCTGCGCGCCTGGCGCCTGCCGCTGTCGCTGGCTGCCGCGGTGCTGGTCGCGTTCCTCGTGCAGCAGGGATTTTCGATCTGGCAGTTGTCGCGGCTCGAGAAGCGGCTCGACGCGGAGATTGCCGAGGTGTTTGCCCAGGCACTTCCAGGACAGCCGATCGTCGATGCGCGCGCACAGATGGAGGGCCTGCTCGGCGCGGGCACCCGGGCCCCGGGGACGCTGCTGCCGGCCGTCGCAGCTCTGGCGTCGGCCGTCGCAGAGGTGCCCAACGCCCGGATCGAGGCGCTCAGTTTCAGGGGCAACGCGCTCGATCTGCGGCTGGTCGCCCCGAGCGTCGAGGCGCTGGACGGAATCAAGCAGGCGATGGGCCGGAACGGCGTTGACGCCGAGCTGCAATCCGCCACGCCCCGCGGCGAGGTCGTCGAGGGACGCCTGCAACTGAAGCTGGGTGCGGCATGAACGTCCGCGCATGGCTGGCGGGTCTGTCCACGCGCGAGCGGAACCTCGTCTACCTGGCGGCCGCGCTGCTCGCGGCGGCACTGCTCTACCTGTTGCTGATCATGCCGCTCGACGGTGTGCATCGGCGCCTCGAGTCCCGTGTCGAGCGCAAAAGCGCAGATCTCGCCTGGATGAAACAGGCGGCCCCGCAGGTCGCAGCCGCCGCAGCCGCCGGACCTGCGCCGTCGAGCACTGAGTCATTGGTCGTGCTCGTGGACCGCAGCGCGCGCGCGGCCGGCCTCGGTTCCGCGGTACGCGACCAGAGCCCGAGTGGCGCGCGAGGCCTGCGACTGCGCCTCGAGGGGGCTCCGTTCGACGTCGTAGTCGCCTGGCTCGCGAGTCTGCGCGAGCAACACGGAGTGGAGGTCGAATCGGCGTCGGTCGACTCGACTCCGGCGCCCGGCCTGGTCAACGCGAGCATCACGCTCACCCACGCTGGCTCCGCCGGCTGATTCAAGCTCGCTCGAGAGCATGCGACCGTGAAAGCTCGTGGCTGGATCATCGTGCTCGGCGTCTGCGCGGCCCTGGTGTTCGCGGTGGCGACGCTGCCGGCCAGCGTGTTCGCCGGGCGGATCGAGAAGCTCGGACTGCAGGTGACTGGCCTCTACGGGACGGTCTGGAGCGGTGCGGCGCTAGGCCTCGGCGCGCAGGGGCGTGCGATCGGAGACCTGCGCTGGAGTATCTCCCCTCTGAAACTGCTCACCGGACGCGTTGCCGGGCATGCGAATCTCACGCGCACCGACGGCCGGATCGAGACCGACTTCGAGGTCCGTTTGGACGGCAGGGTTGCACTGTCGAATGCGACTGCTGGCCTGCCGCTGTCCGCGCTCGAGGCGCTGCCGCTCGGCATCCCGACGGGCTGGCGGGGACGATTGACCGCCCGCGTCGAGGAACTGCTCATCGATTCCGGTTGGCCCCGGCTGGCCCGCGGCGAGCTCGAACTCGATGCGCTGACGGCCCCTCCTCCGCGGAACGCAAACATCGGCAGCTACCTCGTCGCGCTGCCGGATCCGGGCTCGACTGCCGCCGATGGAGAGCTCACCGCCGTCGTCAAGGACAAGGAGGGACCTTTGTCCGTCGAGGGACGGCTCAGCGTCTCCGCTGACCGAAGCTTCCTGTTGGAGGGCACGCTCGCGACGCGCGGCAGTACGCCGCCAGGACTGGAGCGATCGTTGCAACTGCTGGGTCCGCCGGACGAATCCGGGCGGCGACCTTTCAGTGTCAGCGGCACGCTCTAGCCGCTGGCCGGTTCACGCTGTCCGGCCCTCGGCAACCACTCGCGCCATGCGCGCAGCAACGGAAAATACAGCGCGACCTTGACGGGTTCGGGACCGAGGCGCGAGACGAGCTCCGCGTAGCGCTCCAGCTGCGCCCGGTAGCGCTGCTGCTCGCTGTCCAGGAACTCCTCCAGTGCGGCACCCTCATGGGTGCTGGTCTTGTAGTCGATGACCCAGCGCGTGCCGGAGGTGTCGATGAACGTACGGTCGATCACCACGCTGACGAGCTCGCCATCCAGCGATCCACTCAGCGCGAGCTCGCTCGCAGCCTCGCGGTGCGAGCCGTCCAACAGCCAGCGGCCGCGCGGATCCACGACCGCGAGCGCGAGCGCCGACCTGCACCGCTCGATCGCCGCGTTCCGCAGGTTCGCAGGTACGCCGAGCTCGGCAAGCTCGCGGGCATAGCGCTCGCGAAAATCGGGCTCGTCCGGAACAGGCAACCCACCGCGCTCGGCGATCCGCTGCAGCTCGCGGTGCACGAGCGTGCCCACGTGGCGGGCCGTCTGCGTGGCCCAATCGAACACGACTGGCGCGAGCTCGCCGGCGCTCCGTCCGGGCCGGACTTCGATGTCGGGACCCGGCGGGGCCCGAGGCGGTTGCCAAGCTTCGGGAAAGCGGCGCAGCGGCGGGTCCCGTGAAGCGATCGGCGCCGCCTCGCCTTCGATCGACCCGATCTCCTCCAGCCGCTGCTCGTAATGCGAACGAATAACCGGCCAGAGCATCCCGAGCGCGAAACTCTCGCCCGGTGGCAGCAACGTCTGGCCACCGTGCTGATCCTTCAGGCGACAGCTGCCGAGCAGATGCAGCCAACGCTCCGCGCGCGTCGCTGCGACGTAGAGCAGCCGGCGTCGCTCCTGCTGCAGCCGCTCGGCTTCGACCCGGCCGAGCCAGGCGTGCAGTGCATTGGCTTGCGCGCCGGTCTGCGCGAGCGGCGCGACCACCAGTCCTGCACCGTGCACCTCCGGGAGCTTCATCCAGTGCAGCAGGCGACCTCGATCCCGGCCCGGTGCACGGTCGAGACCCGGCAGTATGACGGTGTCGAACTGCAGGCCCTTGGCCTTGTGGATCGTCATCAGCTCGACCCGGACCTCAGGCCGCGCCGGCGACGGCGCATACAGTTCCTCCAGCGCTTCGGCCAATCGCGCGAGCCGGATCGGCGGATCCTGTCCGTCGCTGATCTCCGCGAGCTCGTCCAGGTAGGCCCGGGTCTCTTCGAGCCCCCTTCCGTCTTCGACGGTCGCCGGACCGCCGAGTGCGATCCAGGCCCGCTCTACCGAGTCGCGCAGACCCTGCCGGCGCAGCCCGCCTAGCGCGTCCTCCATGACCTGAGCCGTGCGCCGGACTCGCTGCCGCGCGGCCTGCGACAGGGCCTCCAGCCGCAC
>DATIRA010000252.1:0-3340 GCA_035470225.1 Steroidobacteraceae bacterium
CCGAACGTGGGGGACCTTCCCGGAGGTTTCGAACTCCAGTCGCTCGACGCCCTTGCCGAGTTCGCCGGTCACCTCGACCTCGCGCCGGTCCCAGCCCGCGATACTGACGCTGCCCGCGGTGTTGGATATCTCCACGTGGCCCGCGGGCTCGGCCGGGCGTCGCTCGTTGAGCGGCGTACCCGCAAGCGCGATCGAGGAAGCGAAAAACGCGAACCCGAACAGCCCGGCCAATGCCGGACCGCCGCCGGCGGGTCTGCGTGCACAAGAAAACAAGCTCATAATCTGATCCTCGCCGATTCTGTCTGGTTCAGCGTTCCGTTCATACGGGTCAGCTGGTTGACGTTCGCCATCACGCCGAGCTCCGCCTGGTAGGTGTTGAGCAGCAGCTCCTCGAGCAGCGGGTCGCCTGGCTGCAGGGCCAGCGCCGCATTGATCTCCGCCGTAGCCCGCTGCAGCTCGGCCAGGTTCGCCTCGAGCTTGCTGCGCGCCGAGGCCGGCATCGCGTCGATGCGCTGCGCCAGCATTTCCGCGAGCTGTTCCTTCGCGACGAGATACTCCGGGTCCAGAGCGTGACCCGGTCCGAACGCAGCGGGCACGACGGCCGGCCCCGAAGGGCTGGCCGGCAATTCGGCCACCGCCGGCGCACGCGGCTTCACGAGCTGCAGCGTCACGATCGACGACGACGCGACCAGCAGCACGGCCGCGGCGGCCTGCCAGGCCCAGCGCCGCGCGCGCCGCCCGGGCGCGGGTTCCATCCGCGCCTCGATGCCGGGCCAGAGGTCCCGCGCCGGCTCGATGCTCTTCGGCAGCGCGCCCAGGTACTGGTCCAGACGCCGCTCGTCCTGGCTCGTTCCGGGGCTCATGGTTGTTCCTCCTGTTCACCCAGGCGCTGCCTGAGCAGCTTCCGGGCACGATGCAGCTGTGCCTTGCAGGTTCCCACCGCGACCCCGAGCATCGCCGAAGTTTCCTCGTGGGAGTAGCCGTAGACGCCTGCCAGCACCAGCACGTAGCGGGCGCCCGGCGGCAATCCGGCGATCGCCGCTTCCAGGTCCCGGGTCGATCCGGGCTCTCCGGCCGTCTCGTCCTCCAGCACCTCGCCGAGCTGCTGCTCGATCGTGCCGGTCTCGCCCAGCAGCTCGCTGCGGCGCCGTGCCTGGCCCAGCACCGCATTGACAGCAATCCGGTGCAGCCAGGTTCCGAAGCTGCTGCGGGCCTCGAAGCGCGCCAGGTTTCGCCAGGCCTGCACGAAGGTCTCCTGGGTGAGGTCCTCGGCCAGCGCGTGGTCGGCGGTCATGCGCAGGCACAGGCCGTAGACCCGCCCCACGTGCTCGCGATACAGGTCCTCGAAGGCCGAGCTCGAGCCCCGCACTGCGGCCTCGACCCGGCCGATGTCCCGTGCCTTTCGCTGAGCCTTTTCGAACTCACTATCGCCACCCCGATCTTGCAACAGGCACCTCGAAGCATTCCCCGGACCGACACCGGCAGCTCATCCTACACAGCCACCGCCGCGGCCAGCGCCGGGTTCATGCCCCCGCACTGACAGTAAGATGCGCCGAGCGACGCCAGGGTTTGAGCGGGAGGCCAGATGAGCGGTGCAGTACGTATCGAGCGCAGCGGCCACGTGGCCACGGTGATCCTGTCGCGGCCCGGCCTGCGCAACGCGGTCGATCCGGCGACGGCAGAGGCACTGGCCGGGGCATTCCTGGCCCTCGAGGGTGATCGGGACGTCCTCACGACCGTGCTGTGGGGTGAAGGAGGACATTTCTGCGCCGGGGCGGACCTTTCCGCGGTCCGTGCCGGCTGGGACCCCGGGAGGCTGCGTCCGCCCAGCGCTGACCCGCAGGACGCGTTCGGTCCGATGGGCCCGACGCGGCTGCAGCTCACCAAGCCGGTCGTCGCGGCAGTGTCCGGCTACGCGGTCGCCGGCGGCCTCGAGCTCGCGCTGTGGTGCGATCTGCGCGTGGCCGAGGAAACGGCCGTGTTCGGAGTCTTCTGCCGCCGCTTTGGCGTTCCGCTGATCGATGGCGGCACCTTCCGCCTGCCACGACTCGTCGGGCAGAGCCGGGCCATGGACATGGTGCTGACAGGCCGACCCGTGGATGCACGCGAGGCGTTTTCCATCGGGCTCGCCAACCGGGTCGTGCCGGACGGCGCTGCCCGACCCGCGGCCGAGTCGCTCGCGGCCGAGATCGCCGCGTTCCCGCAGCGCTGCCTGCGCGCGGACCGCGCATCGTTGCTCGGGCAATGGAGTCTCGATGCCTCGCAGGCGCTGTCCGGAGAATTCGAGCGCGGGCTCGCAGTACTGCAGAGCGGCGAGTCCGCAGCCGGCGCGGGCCGCTTCCTGGCCGGTGCCGGGCGCGGCGGCCGCCCGGCGGGCTGAAGCCGCGCGCGATCCGGCAGCCGAGCCTGGTGCCATTCACCTCGAAGATGGCTATCCGGGGCTGCTCGCGGGGATGTTCGTGGCGGCCCTATCTTGGCCCGCCTCCGCCGTTCAGGTAGTCGAGCGCGACGGCGAGCAGTGAGCGCACGCCCACGTCCAGCGACTGCTCATCGATAAAGAACAGCGGCGAGTGGTTGCTCGGGGCGCTCGCCGCATCCTGCCCCGGCGGCGTGACGCCGACGAAGAAGAAGAAGCCGGGAACGCGCTGCGCGTAGTACGCGAAGTCCTCGGCGCCGGTGACATAGGGGATCGAGACGACCTCGTCGTCGCCGAGCACGCTTTTCAGCACCGGCACCATCCGCCCGGTCAGCCGCTCGTCGTTGACGACGACCGGGTTGTTGTCGGTCGCGATCTCGACCTCCGCGGTGGCTCCGGCCGCGGCGGCGATGTCGCGCGCCGTACGGCCGATGGAATCGATGATCATCTGCCGCGCCTCCGGCGTGTACGTCCGGAACGTGCCGATCATCTCCACTTCGTCCGGGATGATGTTGTTGCGGATACCACCTTTGATCGCGCCGACCGACAGCACGGCCGGATATCGCGTGATGTCGAGCTGCCGGCTGACGATGGTCTGCAGGCCGAGCACGATCTGCGACGCGGTCACGATCGGGTCCACTCCGCCCCAGGGCCGCGAACCGTGCGTCTGGCGGCCCTTGACGAGGATCCGGTAGCGATCGGAGGCCGCCATCATCGGTCCCGAGCGATAACCGACCTGACCCGCGTTCAGCTGCGCCCACAGGTGCAGCCCGAAGACCGCCTCGGGCCGGATCTGCTCGAAGATCCCGTCCTCGAGCATCAGCGACGCACCGCCGCGCTCGCCGTCGGGCGCCCCCTCCTCGGCAGGCTGGAACACGAACAGCACCGTGCCCGGCAGCTCCTCGCGGATGCCGGCCAGCGCGT
>DATIRA010000253.1:0-3714 GCA_035470225.1 Steroidobacteraceae bacterium
GCAGGCTGGCCGACGCGATCGACCAGGACCTTGCGTTCCCGGTGGGGCCCCGACTGACTGCCGCTGGACGGCGCGAGGACATGAGCCTTGGCATCGAGTGCCTGCTTGCCGACGACCCGGCACGCGCCGCGTCGCTTGGCGCCGAGCTGGCGAGCCTCAATGCGGAACGTCGCGAGATCGAGGCGCAGATGCAGCGCGAGGCGCTCGATCAGCTCGAGATCCACGCGCCTGATGCGCAGAGCGAGCTGCCGAGCGGCATCTGTGTCTTTGATGCCGGGTGGCACCAGGGCGTGGTCGGTCTGGTGGCCTCCCGCCTGAAGGAGCGGCTGCACAGGCCGGTCGTCGCGTTCGCGCCCGGTGACCCGGGATGGCTGAAGGGATCGGCGCGATCCGTTCCGGGTGTTCACGTGCGGGACGTGCTCGACGCGGTTGCGAAGCGTACGCCGGGACTGCTGGAGCGGTTCGGCGGACATGCGATGGCGGCGGGCATGACGCTGGACGCATCGCGGCTCGAGGAATTCCAGCGGGCCTTCGCCGCCGAGGTTGCGCGTTGGGTGGACAGCGACACGCTGGCCGGCGACCTGCACACCGACGGGGCGCTCGGACCCGGCGAACTGGTGCTCGATACGGCCCTCGCCTTGCGCGAGGGCGGCCCGTGGGGGGCCGCGTTCCCGGAGCCATCCTTCGACGGCACGTTCGGCGTGATCGAGGCGCGAATCGTCGGCGGGCGCCACCTCAAGCTGCAGTTGCGGGACGAGGCCGGCGAGCCCGTCGGCGCGATCGCGTTCCGCTACTCGGATGATCCGGCGGCGCTTCCGGTTCAGTCCGGCGACTCACTGGAGATGGTCTATCGCGTCACGGCCGACGAGTATGCGGGCCGACGTCGGCTACAGCTGGTCAGCGAGTGGCTCGCGCCGTCATCTGCCCGTCAGACTGCCACGTGATACCATTTCCGGCTCGATTCAGAACGGCCTGACAGCAGCATGGACATCAACCCGACCCGCCGCAGCCTCGAGGACCTCGCGGAGCGCACCGATGCGCTCAGGAGGTATCTTTGACTACGACGTTCGCAGCGAGCGACTCGCCGAGGTGCTGCGCGAACTAGAGGATCCCGGTGTCTGGAGCGACCCCGACCGTGCCCAGGAACTCGGCCGCGAGCGGACGCGGCTCGAGGGCGTGGTCGGAACACTGGACCGGCTGACTCACGGCCTCGGCGAGGCGCGCGAGCTGCTCGAACTCGGCGCGGCAGAGGGTGATGTGGACATCGTGCAGTCGGTCGCGGCGGATGCGGCGCGACTCGACCAGGAAGTCGCGCGTCTGGAGTTCCGCCGCATGTTCCCGGGCGAGATGGACTCCCGCAATGCCTTCGTCGACATCCAGGCGGGGGCGGGTGGCACGGAGGCGCAGGACTGGGCGCAGATGCTGCTGCGCATGTACCTGCGCTGGGCCGACGCGCATGGCTTCAAGGCCGAGGTCATCGACATAAACGACGGAGAGGTGGCCGGCATCAAGAGCGCCAGCATCCGCATCGAGGGCGAGTACGCCTACGGCTGGCTGCGCACCGAGACGGGTGTTCACCGGCTGGTACGCAAGTCGCCTTTCGACTCCAACGCCCGCCGCCACACCTCTTTCGCCTCGGTATTCGTTTCGCCTGAAGTGGACGACGACATCGACATCGAGATCAATCCGGCGGACCTCGAGACCGACGTGTACCGCTCGAGCGGCGCGGGCGGGCAGCACGTCAACAAGACGGAGTCGGCGGTGCGGATACGGCACCTTCCTTCCGGCATCGTCGTGGCCTGCCAGAGCGAGCGCAGCCAGCACAAGAACCGTTCGACAGCGATGAAGATGCTGAAGGCGAAGCTCTATGAGCTCGAGGTCAACAAGCGCAACGCGGCGGCCAAGGTGCTCGAGGACTCCAAGTCCGACGTGAGCTGGGGCAACCAGATCCGCTCCTACGTCCTCGACCAGTCGCGAATCAAGGACCTGCGTACCGGCGTGGAGATCGGCAACACGACTGCCGTGCTCGACGGGGACCTCGACCAGTTCCTCGAGGCGAGTTTGAAGCACGGACTCTAGGGTGGGCCAATGAGCGAAGATCGGACCGAAGCCGACACGAACCACCTGATCGCGGAGCGGCGCGCCAAGCTGGAGCGGCTGCGGGAGCAGGGGAATCCCTTCCCGAACGACTTCCGGCGGGATGCCACCGCCGAGGAGCTTCACCTGGCCTACGGCGACCGTGCCGCGGAGTGGCTCGAGGCCCATCCGACCCGCGTCGCGGTCGCGGGCCGCATGCTCTTCAAGCGGGTGATGGGCAAGGCGAGCTTCGCGAAGCTCCAGGATCGCAGCGGTCAGATCCAGCTGTTCCTGCAGCGCGATCCGCTCGGCGAGGACTACGAGGCTTTCAAGGGCTGGGACGTCGGCGACGTGCTGGGCGCCGAGGGCATGCTGTTCAAGACGCGGACAGGAGAGTTGTCGGTGCGCGTCGAGCGGCTGCGGCTGCTGGTCAAGTCGCTGCGCCCGCTGCCCGACAAGTGGCACGGGCTGGCCGACGTCGAGCAGCGATACCGGCAGCGCTACGTGGACCTGATCGTAAACGAACAGAGCCGGGCGGTCTTCCGTGCACGGACGCGAATCATCCAGTACCTGAGGAGCTTCCTCGACGCGCTGGATTTCATGGAAGTCGAAACGCCAATGATGCAGGTCATACCGGGTGGTGCCGTGGCGCGTCCGTTCGTGACTCATCACAACGCGCTGGACCTGGACATGTACCTGCGCATCGCGCCGGAGCTCTTCCTGAAGCGCCTGGTCGTGGGCGGCTTCGAGCGCGTGTATGAGATCAACCGCAATTTTCGCAACGAGGGTCTCTCGACTCAGCACAACCCGGAGTTCACGATGCTGGAGCTCTACCAGGCCTACGCGGATTACCGCGACCTGATGGACCTGGTCGAGCGCATCTTCCAGGGCATCGCGGACACGATGCTCGGTACGCGGCGGGTTCCCTACCAGGGAGAGATCTACGATCTCGGCGCCGCGTTCCGCCGCGTGACGATCGAGGACCTGGTCGTGCACTTCAACCCCGGCATCGAGCGGTCGCGGCTCCGGGACGTCGATTACCTCCGACAGGTCTGCGCCCGCCTGGGCATCGAACCTCACGCCTCGGACGGCCCCGGCAAGCTGCAGGTCGAGATCTTCGAGAAGACCGCGGAGCACCGCCTGACCCAGCCGACCTTCGTCTATGCCTACCCCGCGGAAGTCTCACCGCTGTCGCGTCGCAACGACTCGGATCCGTTCATCACCGACCGCTTCGAGTTCTTCGTCGGCGGACGCGAGCTGGCGAACGGATTCTCCGAGCTCAACGATCCCGACGATCAGGCAGCCAGATTCCGCGAGCAGGTGGCGCGCAAGAGTTCCGGCGACGAGGAAGCGATGTTCTACGACGCGGACTACGTTCGCGCGCTGGAATACGGCCTGCCGCCGACCGCCGGGCTCGGCATCGGAGTCGACCGCATGGTGATGCTGTTCACCGACCAGCCCTCGATCCGCGACGTGCTGCTGTTCCCGCACATGAGGCCGGAGCAGGAGTAGAGGATAGGAATGAGTGACTAGGGACTAGTGACTAGCGGGTAGTGGAACAGCTTCGGTCCCTGCGTTCCGGCTCTCAACTATCCGCTACCCGCTAGTCACTATCCGCTATTCCTATCCCCTGTCCCC
>DATIRA010000254.1:0-1844 GCA_035470225.1 Steroidobacteraceae bacterium
AGCCTCGAGATCGTCGAGCGGATTCCTATTGCTGGCGTCCCGATCCGGATCGCGATCACCGCGGACGGCCGATCAGCGCTGGTGAGCTGCGCCGGATCGAGCGAGCTGGTCACGTTCGACGTCGCGAGCCGCAAGGAGCGCGCGCGTCGCAAGGTCGACGTGCCGCTCGCTGCCGACGCGGCCGAGCGGCCTTTCGCAGGGCTCGCGCCGGGCAGCGCACTGCCGGTGGGACTCACGCTGTCGGGCGACGGCTCGAGCGTCTACGTCGCAGCGACGATGGCCGACCGGATCGTGCAGTACGACCTGGCCCGCCTCGACCCGATCCGGGTGATCGAGGTGAACGGCGAGCCGGATGGCATGGCGACGACCAGCGTGATGCCGCGGGCGACTTGCCACGGCTGCGATGCTGCACAGTGAAGCGCGCAGCTCAACGCTCCTGACACAAATGCGAACGAGTCGCGTTACCCGACGCCTTCTGCAGCGCAAACCACTGACGGCTTAAGTAGTTTTCCGACTGCAGCCTGCTCCTGCATCCGGGGATTATCGGCAGCACCCGAAGTGGGGGCTGGCCGGTGTGCCGGGTGACCGACAGATGCGGCCTGAATCCTTCGCAGGCTTCGGCACATTTTGCGGAAGCCTCGGACCTGGAAACCAAAGACCGGGAGTGGGACATGGGTCGTCAAGAGACTTTCTACGAGATCATCCGGCGGCAGGGCATATCGCGCAGAAGCTTCCTGAAATTCTGCTCGCTGACCGCGGCATCGATGGGGCTCGCGCCCTCGTTCGCCGGGAAGATCGCACACGCAATGGAGACCAAGCCGCGCGTGCCGGTCATCTGGCTGCACGGGCTCGAATGCACCTGCTGCACGGAGAGCTTCATCCGCTCGGCGCATCCGCTGGCGAAGGACGTGATCCTGTCCCTGGTGTCGCTCGACTACGACGACACGATCATGGCCGCGGCGGGCCACCAGGCCGAGCAGTGCATCGAGGACGTGATGCGTGACTACAAGGGCCAATACATCCTGGCCTGCGAGGGCAATCCGCCGCTCGCCAACGACGGCACGTTCTGCATCCCCGGCGGCCGGCCCTACGTCGAGAAACTGAAGGAAGTCGCGGCCGACGCCGCGGCGGTCATCGCCTGGGGCTCCTGCGCCTCCTGGGGCTGCGTGCAGGCCGCGAAGCCGAACCCAACGCAGGCCACGCCGATCCACAAGGTCATCACCGGCAAGCCGATCGTCAAGGTCCCGGGCTGCCCGCCGATCGCCGAGGTCATGACGGGCGTGGTCTCCTACTTCGTCACGTTCGGAGAGCTGCCCGCGCTCGACGCGCGCGGCCGGCCGCTGATGTTCTACAGCCAGCGCGTGCACGACAAGTGCTACCGCAGGGGCCACTTCGACGCGGGCCAGTTCGCCGAGGAGTTCGACGACTTCGGCTCCCGGGCAGGCTACTGCCTGTACAAGGTGGGTTGCCGGGGACCGACGACCTACAACGCCTGCTCGACGACGCGCTGGAACGACGGCCTGTCCTTCCCGATCGGTTCGGGCCACGGCTGTCTCGGTTGCTCCGAGCCCGACTTCTGGGACAACGGGCCTTTCTACGAGAGGCTCGAGACCTTCCCGCAGTTCGGCGCCGAGGCAACGGCAGACAAGGTCGGCGCGACAGCGGCAGCCATCGTCGGCGTGGGCATCGCAGCCCATGCGGGCCTGACCGCGCTGCGCCAGGCCAAGGTAAAACCGAACTCGCCCTCCGAGTCGGAACGCAGGCCCGGTTGACCGAGTGGAGAACTGAATCATGAGCATCACGACACCCAACGGCTTCCAGCTCGACAACTCGGGCCAGCGCGT
>DATIRA010000255.1:0-8679 GCA_035470225.1 Steroidobacteraceae bacterium
CTGCGAGAAGTCGCAGCGACTTGATTACTACCAGAACGGAGCCGACCGGATCAGTTCGCCGATGCGGCGTCGCAGCGACGGGAGCTTCGAGGCCGTCGACTGGGACACGGCGATCCGGGAAATCGCCGCGAGGATGGCGGAAATCAAGGACCGTCACGGCGGCGAGAGCATCCTGTACTACGGTGGCGCGAACCAGGGCAGCCACCTGGGCGGCACCTACGCCGACAGCACTCAGAAGGCGCTGGGTGTCCGTTACCGCTCGAATGCGCTGGCCCAGGAGAAGACCGGCGAGTTCTGGGTCGCCGGCAAGATGCTCGGCACCGGTGTCCACGGCGACTTCGAGCACTGCGAGGTAGCGGTTTTCGTCGGCAAGAACCCCTGGCACTCGCATGGGATCGCGCGCACGCGCGTCGTGCTGCGCGAGATCCAGAAAGACCCGCATCGCAGCCTGATCGTGATCGACCCACGCCGCAGCGAGACTGCGGAGCTCGCGGACTTTCACCTCGCGACACGGCCGGGCACGGACGCATGGTGCCTCGCCGCGTTGTCCGCGATCCTCGTACAGGAGAGCCTGGTCGCCGGCGACTGGATCGCAGAGCACACCCGCGGCTACGAGCAGATCGAGCCGGTGCTGCGAAAGATAGACGTGGCGCGGTATGCCGCGATCTGCGGGGTCGAGGAGGACCTGCTGCGGCGGGCGGCGCGCCGGATCGCGCATGCGAGTAGCGTCTCGATGATGGAAGACCTCGGCGTGCAGATGAACGTGAATTCCACGTTGAACAGCTATCTGCAGCGACTCGTGTGGCTGCTCACGGGTCACTACGGCCGGGAGGGGACCAGCAATGCCTTCGTCCCGCTGCTTTCCTTGTCCAGGCTCAGCAAGGGCGAGGGTTCGAGCCGGCAGCCCCGGAGCGGCGGGGGAGCGGCGCGGCGAAGCCCCGTGGTCGGCGCGAAGATCATCATCGGGCTCGTGCCATGCAACGTGATCCCGGAGGAGATCCTGACCGATCACCCGCAACGCTACCGTGCGATGTGGATCGAATCCGCAAACCCGGTGCATTCACTCGCGGACAGCCAGCGCATGAGAGAGGCCCTGCGCGCGCTCGAGTTCTCGGTCGTCGTTGACGTGGCAATGACGGAGACCGCGCGCGAAGCGGACTATGTGCTGCCGGCCAGCAGCCAGTTCGAGAAGCCCGAGGCGACGTTCTTCAACCTCGAATTTCCCCGCAACGGCTTCCAGCTGCGCCCGCCGCTGTTCCCGCCGCTGCCGGGCACGCTCACCGAGGCCGAGATCCACGCAAGGCTGATCGAGGCGCTCGGCGAACTCACTGAGCGCGACTACGCGCCGCTTCGGCGTGCCGCGCGGCTCGGGCGAACGGCCTTTTCGCTCGCATTCGCCTGGGCCTCGGCGCGAAATCCCAGAATCGCGCGCTATGCCTCGGTTGTGCTGTACCGCACGCTCGGAACCACGCTGCCTGCCGGCATGGAGTCCGCAGCCTCGCTCTGGGGCATCGCGCAGCTGTTCGTACGTGGCCAGCCCGAGGCGGCGGCGCGCGCTGGATTCGGTGGACCGTCGCCGGTCGCCGGAAACCGCCTGTTCGACGCGATCCTGTCGAATCCCTCGGGACTCGTGTTCGCGGTCAGCGACTACCAGCAGAGCTGGCAGGCGATCGGTCTGCCGGATCATCGCATCAATCTCTATCTTGCCGAATTGATTCCGGAACTCGAACGCATCGACCGCGAAGCACCGTTCCGGGACGGGGAGTATCCATGGGTGCTCTCCGCCGGCGAACGCCGCAGCGACACGAGCAACACGCTGGTGCGTGACGCGAGCTGGCATCGCAAGGGTCGGTTCGGCACGCTGCGCCTGAGTCCTGCGGACGCCGCGGCGCTCGGCTGCTCGAGCGGCGATACGCTTCGCCTGACGACGCGCCGTGGCAGCGCGGAGGTCGTCGCCGAAGTCACGGCAACAATGCAGCCGGGGCACATCTCGCTGCCGAACGGGCAGGGGCTCGACTACCGGACGGCGGACGGCTCCGTGCATCGTGCCGGAGTTGCGCCGAACGAGTTGACTGATCTGACGCAGCGGGATTTTCTTGCGGGCACTCCCTGGCACAAGCACGTCCCTGCGCGCCTGGAACGACTGGCGGGCACGACCGCTGGTCCAGGGGCGATGGGCTGAAAGCCAGGCTCACGACCAACAACTGTGGAGACGACCATGTCAGCAGACAAGCCGATGCAGAGGGCGAGCGACTTCGATCCCGAGGTCCTGCTGGTCTTCGACCAGTATGTGCACGGCGACATCGACCGGCGCACTTTTCTCGAGAGGGTAGCGAAGTTCGCTGTGGGCTCGGTGACGGCTGCGGGACTTCTGGGCGCGCTCAGTCCGCGTTTTGCCGAGGCTCAGCAGGTCGCGCCGACCGACCCGCGACTCGACGCGCGCTTCGTCGAATACGATTCACCGAAGGGCTACGGCAGGGCGCGCGGCTACCTGGTCCGGCCGGCCAGGGCCGAAGGGCCGCTGCCGCTGGTGCTGGTCGTGCACGAAAACCGCGGACTCAATCCTCACATCGAGGACGTTGCGCGGCGGATCGCGCTCGAGAATTTCGTGGCACTGGCGCCGGATGCGCTCTTCCCGCTGGGCGGCTATCCGGGTGATGAGGATCGCGCCCGGGCACTGTTCAAGGACCTCGAACAGCCCAAGGCATTCGAGGACTTCATCGCTGCGACAGGCTATCTGCGTTCCCAGCCAGACACGAACGGGCATCTCGGCGTGGTGGGCTTCTGTTACGGCGGTGCAATCGCAAACCGCCTCGCCACGGCCCTGCCCGACCTCGATGCGGCCGTGCCGTTCTATGGCAGCGCACCGCCACTGGAAGCGGTGGGCGCAATCAAGGCCGAGCTGCTGCTGCAGTTCGCCGCCAACGACGAGCGGGTCAACGCGAGCTGGCCGCCGTACCAGGCCGCGCTCGAGGCTGCAGGCATCCGGTACACGGCACACTTCTATCCGGACACCCAGCACGGTTTCAACAACGACACCACGCCACGCTACGACGCGGCGGCCGCCGCCCTCGCGTGGCGCCGCACTGTCGATTTCTTCAACCGGGTCCTGCGTAGTTAGGCGGTCCGAGACCGCGGTCCGTCGGGCCGAAGGGAGGCTCCCACACGCGGCATCGCAGGCCTCCACGGAGCGCTCAGGTGCCAGCCGAAAAGGGCTTTCGCCTTTCACATAACGCTGCAACGCGGATACACAACGCGGCCGGAGGTCTTGCTCACCATTGCTTGGTTCCCGGATTTGTGACGCGTTTAACGAGATTTGAAGCTTGTGAAGCAGTTTCAGGTCTTGTACGCGAATCGCGGTAGCAGGAAGCTGTCCTAGCGGCTCCAGAGGATGCTGCGCGGGGAAGCAACGATTTATTGCTGCACTTGCGCGCGGCCTTTCTTTTCGGGAAGTCGCGCAAGGGATGGCGCGAACAGTACGGGAGTAGGCACCGATGCTGAACTTGGATCCAACCGGATCGCGCAGGACCCTCGAGGCCCTGGAACAGGCGGCAAGCGACCACTCCGAGTGGCACGAGAACCTGCTGCGAGCGATCGTCTTCAGGTTGCCGATCGATCCGCAGGAACTCGGGAGCCATTCGCAGCTCAGCTGTCGCCTCGGCCAGTGGTACTACGAAAGGGCTCCGGCCGAGCTCTGGGGACAGCCCGCATTCGCAGCGATCGGGACCGAGCACGAGCGCCTGCACCGGACTGCGGCACGGCTGCTTCGGGAGGTGGCGAATGGCGAACCGCTCACTCGCGGGAAGTTCGACGAGCTGGTCGCAGGCAGCGCCCGGCTGAGGGCCGCGCTCGACAATCTGAAGAAGCAGATCCAGGATCAGCTGCGAAACGTCGATCCACTGACAGGGGCCTGCGGGCGCTCCGACATGCTTCCCGAGCTGCGTCAGTGGCACGAGCTGGCGAGGCGCGGGGTGCAGTCCTGCTGCATCGTGTTCATGGACGTGGACCGCCTCAAGCAGGTCAATGACACCTACGGCCATCCGGTGGGTGACCAGATGCTGGCCGCGACGGTTCGATTCCTGCGCAGGCACCTGCGCCCGTACGACAAGATTTTTCGCTATGGCGGCGACGAGTTCCTGATAGCGCTGCCTGGTTCGGACCTGGACCTTGGTCGCGCGGCGATCAAGCGGGTCTGTGACGGGCTTTCCTGCGCTCCGTTGATCCACGGTCCGGACGGCGTCGCGCTGCACGCGACCGTTTCGTTCGGACTGGCACTGCTCGACCCGGATGTCAGCGTGGAGCAGGCCATCGAGCGGGCCGACCAGGCATTGCTGCTCGCGAAGACCGCCGGACGTAACCGCGCGATCTGCTGGGACGAGTCGGTCACGACCAGCACGCGCCTCAGGCGGCTGGATATCGCGAGTTTCGAGGCGTCGATAGATTCGGGCGAGATCGATTCTGATCCGCTCGTCTCCGATTAGCGCAGCTCTACGCGGCCCTTTTGAGCGGCTTCAGGTAAGCGTCGGTCTGCGCTGTCGCTCCTTCGCGGGGACCCGCACCGATGCCTGGACGACGCTGTCTGTTGGATCGATGCCGTCAGCAGCCGTGTTTTGGGGCAAAATCCAGCTGAACGCGATTCGGCACGGGGCAGATCGATGCATCACGTTCAAGCACGAAGGGTTGTCCTGCTAGTCCTCGCCGCAACCGGACTCGCGGCCTGCGGGGGCGGTGGCGGATCAGGTGGTGGCTCCGGACCGCCACCCGAGCCGCCTACGCCGCCGGTGTACACGACCGCTACGGCTGTACAAGTGTCCGGCGGCACGCCGTTCATGGCTGGCTGCCTGTCCGTGCCGGAGAGCTCGGTTATCCATGTGAATGCAGAAGTCGAGCCCCACCTCGCAATCGATCCGATGGACCCGAACCATCTGGTGGCCGCCTGGCAGCAAGACCGACTTTCCGACGGCGGTGCGCGCGGGCTGGTGAGCGCGGTGTCGGTTGACGGCGGCACCAGCTGGAGCGGCTACCAGGCGGCACCGTTCTCGGTGTGCGCGGGTGGAGAGTTCGCGCGGGCATCGGACCCCTGGGTCAGCATCCACGGCAGTACCGTCGTGCAGGTCGGCATCGCGTTCTCCGGGGGCGCGCTCACATCGGGGGCGCGCAGTGCCGTGCTGGCGGCGAGGTCTGTCGACGGCGGGTTCAGCTGGAGCCCGGGCATCGCGCTGGCCGATGACGACGGTTCGCAGTACTTCCACGACAAGGAGAGTGTCACGATCGATCCCACCGACCCGCGCTATGTGTACGCGGTCTGGGACCGCCTCGACCCGGAGGGATGGGGACCGACCTTGCTCGCCCGTTCAACGGACGGCGGCATCAGCTGGGCGCCCCCGCAAGTGATCCACGACCCCGGGGGCGCCGGACGGCAGACCATCGGCAATGTCGTCGTCGTCGCGCCGGACGGCGCCGTGTTCAACTTCTTCACCGAACTCGTGCCCGTTCTGGAAGATCCTGGCCGGACGGCAGCGTACCTCGCGGTGATCCGCTCGGACGACAAGGGGCTCAGCTGGTCGGCGCCGGTTCGCATCGCTCAGATGCTGCCCGTGGGTACGAGAATCCCGTCGGCGCCGCAGATTGCGGTTCGCGCCGGTGAGATCCTCGGGACGTTCGCGGTGGACCCGCTGGACGGCACGCTGTTTGCAGCCTGGCAGGATTCGCGCTTCACTGGCGGCAGGCACGATTCAATCGCACTCGCGTGGTCGGCCGACGGGGGCACGACCTGGACGCCGCCAGTGAGGGTCAATGCCGATCCGTCGGTGCCGGCCTTCACGCCGACGCTGGCGGTGCTGCAGGACGGAACGATCGGCGTCGCCTATTACGATTTCCGTCAATCCGGCTCCGCGACGTTCCAGCCGACCGAGTTCTGGCTCGCGACGTCGCGGGATCGCGTGACCTGGCGAGAAACGCGACTGGCCGGAAATTTCGACATGCTCAATGCGCCGCTTGCGGGAGGACTCTTCGTCGGCGATTACCAGGGTCTCGCGGGCCACGGCTCGACCTTCGTTGCGCTGTACTCGCGAGTCAACAACGGCGACACCGGGAACCGGACGGACACGTTCGCGGATCGGGTCGATTCTGGTACCGGGGTCCCTTCGGCGATTGGGGTCCCGGGAGACGCACGCAAGGCAGCCGTCATCGGCTGGAGCGAGTCGGCGCAGCAGCGGGTTGGTCGCCACCTGTCCGAAATACAGGAGTCGCGCCGCCGGGAGTGGCAACAGTGGCTCAGGGCACGGCCGCTTCAGTGAGCGGTTTTCCTGCGATCATCACCCAATGGACGGCGGGCGTCGCGATCAGCTGTCGCCGTTGACCAGAGCCATCGCGGCGGGTCTATGCGGTGAGTTGCCCCGGCAACGTTGCAGTGAGCCGGCCGAGCAGACGCGCGAGCAGGTCGAGATCCTGAGCGGTCCATTCACCGGCGAGCAGGCTCTCTGCCTGGGCGGCCAGGGTGTTTGCGCCCTCACGCGCCAGCCGTCGGCCTGCCTTGCGTAGCTCGACGTAGCTGACACGCCCGTCGCGCACATCCTCAGCCCGGGCGACCCAGCCTACTTTCTCCATCGGCGCCAGCATTCGCGTCACCCCCGACTGGCTCATCTCCAGCCGTTCGGCGAGATCCACGCGGCGCAGGCGGCCGCCTGCGGCCTGGTCGAGATGCATCAGCAGCATCAACTCATTCAGCGACAGGCCGTGCACGCCCCCCAGGGCCGCGGCAAAGCGATTCTGCAGGTGGGATTGGGCGCGGATCAGGCGAAGGACGACGTTCAGCGATGGACTGTTCATGCGCCGCATTATAGGGCTAATACTTGCGCGCGCAAGTATTACTCAACGGATTTGGGCGCCGGCGTCGTCGTCGTCGACTGACGGAGCCGATTGCGCGCGTGATCGGTCCGCCATCGGGGCGCTAGCGGTCCCGCTCGTGTCGAGGGATCGGGTCGCGGTCCGGCTCGACGAATTGACGGCGGGCCTGCTCGGAGAACAGCAGCTCGGTCGAGTAGTGCGTCAGCATGACTTTCGAGTCAAGCAGTACAGGATTGGCATCGATGAAGGCGTCGGCTGAGCAGGCGTCAGGCGTCCGCACCATGAAATGGCGGACCGCGAGTATCCAGGCACGTGTCAGCGTGTCATGGTACTTCGAGGGGTCGACGCCGTGCCGCGCGAGAAAATGGAGCAGCGTTGCGCGCATCCGTTCGTAGGCTTCGTTGGCGTCAGATTGGTGCTCCGCGAGGTAGACGTAAGCCAGTCGAAGGTGGGCGCGATGGTTGAAGTCCGCGGCTGGCAATTCGCCGGACTCGACGCTCGAGCGGAAGACGCGGTCGGCTGAAGAGACATCGAGGGGCACGGCATTTGCCCAGTTCTGCGCCGGATCGACAGCTGATATCGTCAGAGCATGCCACAATGCCCCGCCGGGCGAGGTGGCGGGATCCGCGGAGTCTGCCGAAGGTTGCGGTCAACCTCCTGGCCGGCAGTGCGTTTCCCGCGCGTGTTCGGCGGGAGGCGAGGGGACGAGGGTACCGGGTACTGAACTGAGAGAGTTCCCGCTGTGGAGCGTTAGGCGCCCAAGGCCGGGCCGGCGCAGGTTTTCTGTCCCTCGGCACTCGGGAGTTATGCTGATCGCGCGGCGAATTATGCGGATTACGCATGCCCCGCCGTATGTACAGAATGCGCCTTGTACGAGACGTTTACCCCCTGCCTGGCCCCGCGTTGCGGGGCCTTTGTTTTTCGAGAGGGGAGTGTTGCAAGTGCCTGCCGGGAGGCGAGGCCCGATCAGCTACCAGCTCGTGATCGAGGTACCGGCGGCGGTATGGCGCGTCGTCGGGCGCCTGGGTGTCGTCGAATTTCCGGCGGGCATCTACGTCTACACGGGATCGGCGCGGAGAAACTTCGAAGCGCGGATCGCGCGGCATCAGCGGCAACAAAAGACACTGTATTGGCACATAGACTACCTGCTCGCGGCACCAGGCGTCCGGATCATCAGGATCAGGCGGTCGCGGCAGGATGAGTGCGAGCTCAACCGTGCGACACAGGGCCATGTGATTCCCGGATTTGGCGCATCGGATTGCCGGGCGGGCTGCCGGGGGCATCTGAAGTTCCGCGGGCACTGAGACTCGCCGCACAGTCTATTCGCCGAACCGGCATTCGATAGTCCGGCCGCTGGCGTCGCCGCCGGCGGCCGGTGTATCGTCGGCTCGCCGCGCCGAACGTCAGAACCTTTCCTTGAGGCGCGATGGGAGGAAGTCGCATGAAGATGTCAGCGGGCGCCGCGTTCGGCGCCGCACTGGTCTTGCTTAGTGGCACTGCCGTCGGGCAGGACAAGGCCAACGGGCCACCGTTCTGGGTGGGCGAGCACGCGTGGCCGAGCAAGCAGGCGTTCATCGACAGCGGCGCGCGCTGCGCGACCAGGCCGCTGACGGACCTCGAGCGTTTCGAGGTCGAGCAGAAGATCGGGCCGCTGATCGCGGCGCGTGCTCAGCTGACGAAGGGAGCAAGCGGGAACAAGGGCAAGCCCGGCGGTGGCGGCGGGGGCGGTGGCGGCTCGACCGTGAACGGCGGGGTGATCAACGTGTATGTCCACGTGATTCGCTCCTCCTCGGGCGGCGGCGACGTCAGTAATGCTCGCATCACGCAGCA
>DATIRA010000256.1:0-5897 GCA_035470225.1 Steroidobacteraceae bacterium
GGCGCGACGCCGATGTCACCGAGGTAACGCCGCGCCAGCGCCAGCTGGATGATTACCGAGACGACCATGCCGACGCCCGCCGCGAAGTAACCCGCGCGCCAGCCGTAGGTCGGATCCTCGCCAAGTGTCGAGCAGACCAGCGGCGCGAGGAAGGCGCCGGCGTTGATGCCCATGTAGAAGATCGTGAAGGCGCCGTCGCGACGCGAGTCGCCCTCTTCGTAGAGGTCGCCGACCATCGTCGAGATGTTCGGCTTGAAGAAGCCGTTGCCGATCACCAGCAGCACCAGTCCCGCGTAGAACACGCTCAGGTTGCCGGGAATGGCCGACGCGAGCGTGAACTGGCCGGCGGCCATCACGAGGCCGCCGATGATCACGGACTTGCGCTGTCCCAGGTAGTTGTCCGCCAGCCAGCCGCCGATCAGCGGCGTGAAATAGACGAAACCCGTGAAAAGTCCGTAGAGCTTCAGCGCCTCGGCCTGCGACCAGCCGAAGCCGGGATTGGCGACCTCGACCCCCGCCACCAGCGAAAGCACCAGCAGTGCCCGCATGCCGTAGTAGCTGAAGCGTTCCCACATCTCGGTGGCGAACAGCAGGAAGAGTCCCGGTGGATACCCGAGCCAGGTGTCGTGGGCGACGGCGGGGAGCGTCGAACTGGAAGTATCGGTCATGGTGTTGTGCTTCTGGATACCGGCGGCGCCGACCGGCGCGAAGGCCGAGAGTCTCGGCCATTTGGGGCTGCCAGAGCAAGGTCTTGCGGCCGGTTCATGTACTGCGGCCGGCCATCGCCGCCGAGCCGCCGCGGACCGCGGCGGGTCCCCGGCAGGTGACCATGCTGGCCCGGCCCGCGCGCAGAGCCTGGCTCGCTATTCCGTGGTCTCCTCGTGAGCGCCAGCGGCCACCCTGTCCCGGGTCAGGAACTGCGCCAGCAGAATCCCGATCTCGTAGAGCAGGTACATCGGCACGGCCATGAAGCTCTGCGAGACGGCATCCGGGGGTGTCAGGAAGGCCGCAAACACGAAGATGCCGAGCACGATGTAGCCCCGGTGCTTCTTCAGGGCTTCGATTTTCACGAGGCCGGTCGCCACCAGCAGCACGGTCGCCACGGGCACCTCGAAAGCCATGCCGAAGGCGAAGAACAGCAGCATCGTGAAGTCGAGATAACTCGACATGTCGGTCATGACGAGCACGCCTTCCGGCGCCGAGCTGGTCAGGAATCCGAACATCAACGGGAAGACGATGAAATAGGCGAAGGCGACGCCGACGTAGAACAGCACCACGCTGGACGCAAACAACGGCATCGCGAAGCGCTTCTCGTTGCGATAGAGGCCCGGGGCGATGAACGCCCAGGCCTGGTACAGGATGAACGGCATCGCAATGAAGACCGACATGATCAGCGCGAGCTTCAGCGGCGTCATGAAAGGTGCGATGACGCTGGTGGCGATGATCGAGGTGCCTTCGGGCAGCTTTTCGACCAGCGGTTGCGCGACCACGGTGAACAGGTCGTTCGCGAAGAACGCGAGCGGAAGAAACACGACCAGCACCGCGACGACGGCGCGCAGCAGGCGCTGGCGCAACTCCAGCAGGTGCGAGATCAGCGTGCCTTCGGCGAGCTGCTCCGGCTCACTGGGGTCTTGGCTCATCGGGCTTGTCGGGCTGTGCGGGTGGTTCAGCCGGTACGGCGGCGGCAGGTTGCGGGGCGGGTTTCTTCGTCTGCTGTGCGGGCTTGGGCTGGTCTTTCAGCGGGTCGTACTGCACTTCCTGCTCGAGTTGCGTGCGCAGCTGCCGCGCCATCGCACGCGCCCGGCCCGCCCAGCGGCCGAGATCCGCGGCCAGCTTCGGCAGACGCTCAGGCCCGAGCACCAGCAGGGCGATCCCGAGGATCAGTACGATCTCAGTGAAGCCCACCTCGAACATCGCGTGGTCAGGCGCTCGTCTTCGTCTCGGACTTGCCCGCCTCGGTTCGCTCGGCGAAGTCTGCATCCTTGCCGGTGAGGTCGTTGATCTGCTTGGTCTGCTCGTCGTCACCGTCGTTGACGGCCTTCTTGAAGCCGCGGACGGCGGCACCGAGGTCGGACCCGACGTTGCGCAGCTTCTTGGCGCCGAACAGGACCAGCGCGATCAGCAGAACGATCAGTAATTCTCGAAAGCCGATACCCATTGAAATGGTCTCCGGTGGCGATCAGGCCAAAGCGCGATGATACGCGAATACGGGAGTCAAGCCCCCGTGGACGCCGACGGTACGCGCAGCAGGAACGTGACCGGGCCCTCGTTCCTCAGGTCCACCTGCATCTCTGCCCCGAACCTGCCGGTGGCAAGCCGCCCACCGAGCAGGCGCCGGGCAGATTGCACCGCGTATTCGAACAGCTGCCTGCCCTGCTCCGGCGAGGCAGCGGTCGTGAAGCTCGGCCGCAAGCCCTTGCGCGTGTCCGCCGCGAGCGTGAACTGCGGCACCAGCAGCAACTCGCCCTGCGTATCCTGGAGGCTCAGGTTCATCCGCCCCGCCGCGTCGGGGAATACACGATATCCGACCAACCGCTCCAGCATTCGTTCAGCCTCGGCGGGGGTATCGCCGGGTTCCACGGCCAACAGGACCAGCAGTCCTGCACCGATCTCGCCGACGACGCGGCCCTCGACCCGGACCGACGCCCGGCTCACGCGCTGCAGCAGACCGATCATTGGACTGTCCCTGGCATTACGAGAATCGTAAATCCACTATGAGCTAATATAAGCCGCCATAGTCGCCGCTAAGAACACAATACGGTGCATTATAGGCCATAGCAGTAATTCACTTTCCCACTATATTCGAAGAAGGCACAATTGAGCTGATTACGAGCCTCACATCGCCATAAATTGGATATAGTGGTCCTTATGATCCCGTAAATGAACCAAAGATCTTTTCGTTCGCGATGCTGCGGACTAAAACGCCCTTATTTGTAAACAAAGTGGGATACTGATGCCCTATGCCTTCGAGCCGATTTCATCACGACAGCGACGACGGCCCGATCGATGTGACGCCGGGCGGACCCGGTGACCGACGGCTGGCTGCCGCAGCAGGCTCAGAGCGATGTGAGTTCGCGCGCGCGCCCGAACGCCTCCTCGGCCTGGGGATTCTTGCCGCGCGCCTTCAGTGACTCGCCGATCAGCTGCCAGGCCCTGGCCTGCGTGCCGTCATCCCCGACCGACATCGCCAGTGCTTTGCGGCCCATGCTCTCGGCCTGAGGAAAATTGCCCTGGTCCATGCGCAGTCGGCCCATTTCGATCCACAGCAACGGATTGTTCGGCTCGATGCGCAGCGCTCGCTCCAGCGAGACGTTCGCCCCTGGCAGGTCCCCCTTTCGCCGCTGCGCCTGTGCCTGGCTCACGAGTGCCTGACTGGCAGGCTTCAGCGTGGCCGGCGGTGCCGCGGCGCGCTGCCTGGGCAGCGGCAGCGGCGCCGGAGCCCCGATCCGCGGATCACCACCGGGCAGCGCTCCCGCCACTGGTTCCTTGACCGACTCCAGCTCCGGCGCTTCACCCGTCGCGCGCCCCTGGCCAGTCCCGCTGGTCGCCGCCGTCGGGGACTCCGGCTTGTAAGGAGGAATCGAGCAGGCTCCGTTCAGGAGCAACAGGCCAACCAGCAGGCATCGCAAAACGCGCATCGGAAACGCCTTGGCCGGGAACGGGATGCCCGCAGCCTGACCTACTGTCAATCGGGCCTGCGATTCTCGGCCCGCGCCGGCCTGAATATCAAGGTTGCTTGTAACGGCGGCGTCGCTCGGCCGCTTCCGGAGGCGAGTGCTGCAGCAGCTGCTCGGTCTGATCCTCGACCGCATCGCCCGGCAGGCAGCTTTCGCTGGGCTCGAGCCTCGCGCCGATCTGGAACGGCAGGCTCAGGGCCGAACCCGCGCAGATCGGTGAGGTCTCCCTGCCCGTGTAGTAGTCCACCCAGCGATCCTCCATGTCCTCCGGCATCAGCGGCTCGAAAGCGCTGCTGTCGATCGACGCCATCAGCTTGGTCCAGACTGGCAGCGCGCCGGTCGTGCCCGTGAGCGCGGTCGGCGAGTTGTCGTCGTGGCCGACCCAGACCACGATCAGGTGCGTGCCCGAGAAGCCGGCGAACCAGCTGTCGCGATAGTCGTTCGAGGTGCCGGTCTTCCCCGCGACGACCAGATTGCCCGGCAACTGGTTCCTGGCCGCGCGGCCGGTGCCGCGCTCCATCACTTCGATCAGCATGCGATCGAGCGCATATACCGCCTCTGCGGACGCGGCTTGAGAGACCTCGAGCTCGGGCGCCCGGAGTGGTTGCCCGGCTTCATCGACCACGGCGCGCACCGCGCGCAGCGGCGAGCGAAAGCCGCCGTTCGCGAGCGTGTTGTAGATCTGCGCGACCTCGATCGGGCTGAGGTCGACGGCCCCGAGCAGCATCGACGGATACTCCGGCGGAGCCTCCTCGAGCCCCAGGGCCTGGAAGGTCTCAGCGACGCGATCGAGCCCGACCTCGAGCCCGAGGTTCACGGTCGCCAGGTTCAGCGACCGCGTCAGCGCCTCGACGATCGTGACGGGCCCGTTGGAGCGCTTGTCGAAGTTGTTCGGCTCCCAGAGCTGGCCGTTCGGCAGCCTGAGTTCGACCGGCTCGTCCTGGACGATGCTCGCGGGCGTGTATCCGCCGCTTTCGAGCGCCGCAAGGTAGACGACTGGCTTGGCCAGCGAGCCAATCGGCCGGCGGGCGTCGAGCGCGCGGTTGAACCCGTCCATCGAGGCGAGCCGGCCGCCGATCATCGCCGTGACCTCGCCCGTCTGGGGCGAGGTGACGACGACGACGCCCTCGAGCCCATGGGCCTCCTCGCGCTTCGACCCGTCCTGCCGCTTGAGCTCGGCCGTCAGCGCGGCCTCGGCCTTTTCCTGCAGCAGCGGATCGAGCGTCGTGAACACCGTCAGGCCGGCTTCCGTCAGGTCTTCCTCGCGATAGTCACGCCGCAACTGCCGGCGCACCAGGTCCAGGAAGGCCGGGAAAAAGCTGCCGCCCCGGCGCACGCTGCCGGTCACGCCGAGCGGCCGGTCCGCGGCCGCCTCGGCCTGCTCGACGCTGACGACCTGCTGCTCGGCCAGCAGCCGCAGCACGAGGTTGCGTCGCTCCACGGCCCTTTCGGGATGTCGCCGCGGGTCGTAGTAGGAGGGTCCGCGCACGATCGCGACCAGCAGCGAGACTTCGTGCAGGTCGAGCTCGCTCAACGGCTTGCCGAAGTAGAACTGGCTGGCGAGGCCGAACCCGTGGACCGCACGCCGGCCGTCCTGGCCGAGGTAGATCTCGTTGATGTATGCATTCATGATGTCCGCCTTGTCGAAGCGGGCCTCGAGAATGATCGCCATCACCGCTTCCTCGGCCTTGCGGCGCAGCGTCCGGCGGCTGTCGAGGAAGTAGCTCTTCACGAGCTGCTGCGTCAGCGTGCTGCCGCCCTGCTCGACCTGGCCCGCGCGGATGTTCGCGAACAGCGCCCGCATGATCGCGAGCGGATCCACACCGAAGTGCTGGTCGAACTTGCGGTCCTCGACCGCCTTCAGAGCCTCCGGCAGCAGCGGCGGCACCTCGTCCGGCGAGACCACTATCCGGTCCTCGCCGTGGGTCGGGAAGATGCTGCCGATCAGCAGCGGATCGAGCCGCGCGACCGGTACCTCGCTGCCCTGCTCGTCGCGAAGCGCGCTGATCGCGCCGCCCTTGAAATCGAGTCGCAGCGACTGCGCGGGCTGGAGCTCGTCCGCAAAGCGGAACTCGCGCACGTAGACGTCGACGCGGCCCCCTCTGCGACGGAACGTGCCGGGACGATCGGCGGCCCCCGATGACAGGTACCCCAGTCGCCGCAACTCCTCGGTAAACCGCTCGGCCGATAGCGGCTGCCCGGCGTAGATGTCCAGCGGCT
>DATIRA010000257.1:0-7662 GCA_035470225.1 Steroidobacteraceae bacterium
GTGTAAACACGGGCCCCCTTTTCCACGGCCCAGGGCAGGTACGTCAGGTTCGTGCCCAACCGGCCATCGTATGAGCAGCCCACCACGCAGTATCCACTGCCCACACAGCCCTTGCGATTCGATTCCATGACATGGGACTTCCAGCCGAGCTTGTCGGCGGCCTCCGTCAGCATGCCGTTGTTCCGGTTGATCAGGGATTTGTTGTTGCGCTTCACGTTGATGAAGCCGTACACCCGACGATAGGAATCCTCGAGATTCTTCTCCGTCCAATCGGTCACACCGACCAGGCGCCGCCAGTGCGCCAGCACCTCGGATGGAATCGGCACGCAGTCCGACGTGTTGATGACCGTTCCACCGCCGTAGCACGATCCCTGCATGACGTTGACCATGCCGTCGCTGCTCGTTTGCTGACCGCTCGAGCGGTACAGCATCGGATACATGTCTTCTTCGCGCTGGTTGAACTCGCTGGCGACGTGGTAACCGCCTTCCTCGACGACGATCGTATCCACGCCGGCCTCGGCGAGGTGGAATGCGGCGACACCGCCGCCGGATCCGGATCCGACCACGACCGTGTGCGTGCGGAGCATGCGTTCAGTCGCCACTTCGTGGCCTTGCACGATCATCGCTTTTCCTCCAGCAGCATGGGGCCGTCATAACCAGTGAACTTCCACGTCTCGTCAAGCGTGTAGAAGTGACTCATGCTGACGTACTTCATCGCGAGCAGGACTCCGGCTGGAAGGCCTGCTGTCCGCAGCATCGCGTTGCAGACGGTCGTGCGATCGTCCTCGGACAGTCGCGAGAACGGTGCCGCCTTGCCGGCCAACTCGGGCGCCTTCTGCTCGACGAAGGCCAGCGCCCCGCGAAATCCCTGCGCAACGACGGGATCCATCCTGGGCAGGTAGCGGTCGATCCGCGCGGCGAGCCCGACATCCCGCGCGCCGAGATCGAACGCACCGCCATGTGGAATCAGCGTATCGCTCACCGCATCGAGCACGCGGTACTCGTCAGCATTCAGGAACTGCAGCGCGGGCATCGCGTTGGCGGGCCCGGAAGCAGCGGCGTCGCCGGACTGTACCGCCCCGGACTCGGCCATGCTGCTAGCCAGCGGCATTGCAGCCACCGCGCCCAAGGCCTGCAGAGTCCGGTTCAGGAATACCCTGCGCGTGAATGCCGGCAATTCGATCGTCTTCATGCTCACTCCCCCGTGTTCAGCAGCCTCGCCATTCAGCCAGTCACTACGTTCGGCGGAATCCCGCCCTGCAGCCCAACGGCCAGGTTTTCCAGCGCCAGACCCATCATGCTCATCCGCGTGCCAGGCGTCGCACTGCCGATGTGCGGAGACAGCAGCAGGTTCGGACAGTCCAGCAGTTCAGGGTGGATCTTCGGCTCGTTCTCGAAGCAATCCACCGCGGCGGCGGCGATCGTTCCCGCCTTGAGCGCGGCCGCGAGCGCCGCATCGTCCACGACGCCACCGCGCCCGGCATGAATCAGCACGGCGGATTCTTTCATCCGCGTCAGTTCTGCAGCGCCGATGAAGTGATGCGTCGACGGCCGGTACGGTACCTGCACGACCACGAAATCGGATTCCGCGAGCAAACCGTCCAGGCCCGTGCGCGTCGCGCGCAGATCGGCTTCCACTTCGGGCGCCGCCGCCTGCGTGTCGCAGTAGAGCAGGCGCATCTCAAAACCGAGCGCCCGCCGCGCAATCACCCGGCCGATGCGGCCGAAACCGATGATACCCAGCGTCCTCCGGCTGACGTCCATGCCCAGACCGAAGGCGGTGAAGTCTTCCGGCGTCCATTTCCCCGCCCGGACGAAGGCATCCGCCTGCGGCAGTCGCCGCGCGACGGCGAGGATCATGCCGAAGACGAGATCGGCCACGGCATCGTCCATCGCGCCGGGGGTGTTGGTCACCGTGACGCCCCGGCTGCTGGCCGCCGCCAGGTCGATGTTGTCGTAGCCCACCCCGATGTTGCAAAGCAGCTTCAGACGCGTGCAGGCCGCGAGAACCCCGGCATCCACCCTGTCGAGCGCGGTGACGAGCGCCGCGTCCGCATCGTGCAGCAGTTCCGCCATGCCGGCCCCATCGAGCGGTGCCTCGGTCGGCGGCACGAGGACTTCTCCGAGTTTCGCGACCTGGTCCAGAACCGGCTGAGGCAGTCGTCGAGCAACGGCAATCTTGCTGGTCATTTCCGCATGTCTCCGTGCCTTGAGATCCGCGGCCCGGCACCATGGTGCCGGCCCGCTGCTCAATCGAGTATGGCACCTTCGCAGGCCGGGCGAACGTGCTTGCGATAACGCCGCATGAAGCCGTCCGGCACCTCGCGCTCATAGGGCTGCCAGCCCTCACGGCGCTGCACGAGCGTCGCCTCGTCCACGTGCAGCGTGAGCTTGCGATTCGGGATATCGATCTCGATCAGGTCACCGTCCTCGATCAGCGCAATCGGACCGCCGTCGCTCGCTTCCGGACAGACATGCCCCACGCAGGGACCTGAAGTCGCACCCGAGAATCGGCCGTCGGTCACGAGCGCAGTCTGCTTGAGCCCCTTCATTTTCAGCGCGAGCGTGGCGCCGAGCATCTCCGGCATTCCGGGCGCACCTTTCGGTCCCATGTAGCGCAGGACCACTATGTCACCCTGTTTCACTTTCCCGGCGGCGATGGATTTCAGCGCCTCGTCCTCCGAGTTGAAGCAGACCGCCGGGCCCTTGCAATGCTGCATCGACGGCGCGACGCCCGACTGCTTGATGACGGCCGTGTCGGGCGCAAGGTTGCCACGCAGCACCGTGATCGCGCTGATCGGCCTGAACGCCTTCTCCAGAGGTGGAATCACCGCTTCGTTGAGCACTCTCGCTGCGTCGATCACCGCCTTGAGCGGCTTGCCGGTCACGGTCATGCAACTCGTGTCGAGGTGGGGCTCGATCCGCTTGAGCACCGCGGGCATGCCACCTGCCGCCCAGAGGTCCTGGACGCCGTATGGACCGTTCGGGCTGATTGCCAGCAGGGTCGGCACGTCCGCGGCCGCCTCGAAATCCGACATGCCGAGCGTCACTCCGGCCGAGCGTGCGACTGCAGGCAGATGCAGCGTCGTATTGGTCGAGCCTCCGATGGCCATCGTCGTCCGCAGCGCATTGCGGAACGCTGCCGTGGTCAGCATCTGCCGCGCGTTCAGGCCCTCCTTGACCATCTCGACGATACGCTCGCCGGTTCGGCGCGCGGCATCCAGCTTGTCCGTATGCCAGCCAGGGATGTTGCTGCTGCCCGGGAGGCAGAGACCCAGAGCCTCGGCCAGGCACTGGAACGTATTGGCGGTGCCCATGATCTCGCAGGCGCCGCAGGTCGAGCAGGTCACGGTCTTCGCAAGCAGCCCGGGATCGTCGCTGAAGTCGCCGTGATCGATCGATGCGCGCGGCGTCTGGACGTTGCGGATGTCCATCTGGCCCGGCCCGGCCGAGAGATAAATCGCCGGCAGATCGAGGCGGGCTGCCGCCATCATCATCGCCGGGTTGATCTTGTCGCAGCCGGCGATCACGACCATGCCGTCATAGGGCTGGGAACGCATGTGCGTCTCGATCATGTCTGCAATGAGGTCCCGCTGCGCGAGCACGTAGCGCATGCCATCGTGCGCCATCGCCACTCCGTCGCAGGGCGCCGGGACGTTGAACTCCGCAGACTCCCCACCAGCGGCCAGGATGCCATCGTGCACCTTGCGCGCCAGCCGATCGAGATGCGAGTGACCCGTCGTGAGCTCGGTGTGCGAATTCGCGATCGCGATCAGCGGCCGGGTCTTCAGCTTGTCCGTGTCGAATCCCGCGCCATGCAACAGTCCCTTGCGAAACGTGTTCATCAGCTGGCTCGCGCTATTCGAGATGATGTCGCTGCGCTTGCCGGTGTTTTCAGAACTCATCGTGGTCATCTCCGTATTCTGCACCCGCCGCGATCTCAGTTCGAAGCGGCTCCCGCTTCCGCGAGCCGCGCGAGCTCCGCGTGTGCACGGTCGATCAGGTAGGCGTGGATTGCGTTGATCTCGTCGACGTTGGTGTACTTGGCGAAGCTCGGCATGCCCTTGTCGGCGCGGGCACCCATGACGATGCCGGCGAAAGCCTGGTGCGTCGCCGCGTCCATGTAGCGCAGGTCCGGAATCGTGCTGCCACTCACCGCATTGTCGCCGTGGCAGACGAAGCAATAGTCGTAGTACAGCCGCTCGCCGTTCGCAACGAGTTCAGCGGGGGCGGTAGCGGGCGGCGGCTCGGGCCGCCGGTCCGCCGGCACGCCGCCGGGTGGCAGCGTGGCCTTGCCGCCGAGCTTGAACGTGAGCACGCGGCTGACGTTGCCGACCCGACCCTCGAGCTTCGCGATCTCGCCGACCACTATCGGGCCGGCGCCGCCCCAGCCGGCGAGCACGGTCACGTACTGCTCACCGTTCACCGAGTAGGTCATCGGCGCGGCGACGATCCCACTGCCCGCCGGCGCACGCCATAGCGCCGTGCCGTCGTCGGCCCGATACGCCATCAGGTCACCCATCGCCGTGCCCTGGAACACGAGGTTGCCGGCCGTCGCGAGCGTGCCACCGTTCCAGGCGCCGGGATATTCCACCCGCCAGGCGGCCTTCTGCTGGACCGGGTCCCAGGCGAGCAGATAGCCCTTGAGCATGTCCAGCACGGCCTGCTTGGTCGGCGCGTCCTGAGGTAGCTGCAGCAGCATCGGGTCGATGCCGACGTTGAACAGCCCCGGCCGGAAACTGAATTCCTTCACGTCGCCGTAGCCCTGCGGAATCTCCTGGGCCGGGATGTACACGAGGCCCGTCTTCGGGCTGTAGGACATCGGGTGCCAGTTGTGACCGCCCTGGTTGGCAGGGAAGATCGTCACCGGTCCCTCCGTGTAACGCGCGTTCTCGGTCTCGACAGGACGCCCCGTCTCCTTGTCCACGTGCGTGGCCCAGGTGATCTTCACGTAGGGTTCGGCCGAGATCAGCTCGCCGGTGGCCCGATCGAGCACATAGAAGAAACCGTTCTTAGGCGCCTGCATCAGCACCTTGCGCGGCTTGCCCTCGATCTCGAGTTCGGCGAGCAGGATGTGCTGCGTCGCGGTGTAGTCCCACGTCTCGCCCGGCGTGGTCTGGTAGTGCCAGACGTACTCTCCGGTGTCCGGCTTCAGCGCGACGATGGACGACAGGAACAGGTTGTCGCCGCCGTCCGGGCTACGGATCTTCTGGTTCCACGGCGAGCCGTTGCCCACCCCGATGTAGAGCAGGTCGAGCTCGGGATCGTAGGCCATCGAGTCCCAGACCGTGCCGCCGCCGCCGAACTTCCACCACTCGCCGGTCCAGGTCTTCGCCGCCATTTCCATCGCCGGCGACTCGAACGGCTTCGAGGGATCACCCGGTACCGTGTAGAAGCGCCAGATCAGCGTGCCGTCGTTCACGTCGTACGCGGAGAGGTAACCGCGCACGCCGAATTCGGCGCCGCCGTTGCCGATCAGCACCTTGCCCTTCACCACCCGCGGCGCGCCGGTGATCGTGTAGGCCTGGCCCTGGTCCACGGTGACGACCGACCACAGCAGCTTCCCGGTGCCGGCGTCGAGCGCCTGCAGGCGGCCATCGAGCGTACCGACGAAGACCTTGCCCTGCCATAGCGCGACGCCTCGATTGACGACGTCGCAGCAGGCCTGCTGCGCCGTCTGCTTCGGCACGGCCGGGTCGTGCTTCCAGAGCAGCTTGCCGGTCGCGGCGTCGAGCGCGTAGACGACGCTCCATGCGCCGGTCGTGTACATGACGCCGTCGACGACCAGGGGCGTCGCTTCCTGGCCGCGGTTGTAGTCGAGGTCGTAAGACCAGGCGAGGCCCAGGTCATCGACGTTCGCATCGTTGATCGAATCGAGCGGACTGTAGCGCTGCTCGGCGTAGCCCCTGCCGTAGGACAGCCAGACCTCCGGTTCGGAGGCGACGGAGGCGATGCGCTCACCGGTCACGCCCAGTGCGGGTCCGGCTGCCGCAGCGGGTTCCGCCGGCGCCTGCGCCTCCCCCTCGGGTGGTGTCTTGGAGCCGCATCCGGACAGGCAACCCAGCACCAGGACGGCGGACACGGCGGCGGTGCAAAGTCGAGTCGAGGTCATCGGACAGTTCTCCCCGCTGATTTTCAGGAACTGTGCGCGATCAGGTCGCGAGCAGGTGCGGGCCGAGCTCGCTCACGGACGCGCAGCCGAGCAGCGTCAGATTGCGCTGCATCTCGGCCCGCAGCAGGTTCAGCGCGTGAGTCACGCCCGCCTCGCCGCCGGCCTGCAGGCCGTACAGTGTTGCGCGGCCGAGCATCACGGAATCGGCGCCCAGCGCCAGCGCGCGCAGGATCTCCTGCCCGCGCCGGAAACCGCCGTCCACCATGATCTCGAGCTGGCCGCCGAGCTCGGCGCGCACGGCCGGGAGCAATTCCACGCCGGATATGCATGCGTCCATCTGGCGCCCACCATGGTTCGTGAGCACGATGCCCTGCACGCCCGCATCCACCGAGCGCCGCGCATCCTCGAGGCAGAGGATGCCCTTCAGCACGATGCTGCCCTTCCAGTGACGGCGTATCAACGCGACGTCGTCCCAGCTGAATAGTGGATTGATCTGGTCCGCGAGATATTTCGCACCGAGCAACGCCGAGCGCTGACCCTCCGGCAGGAACTCCGAGAAGTTGTCGAACTGCGGCATGCCCCCGTTCTTCAGTACGACGTTCCAGAGCCAGCTGGCATGCGCCAGCACGTCGAGCTTGCGGGCGAAAGTCAGCTTGCCCGGTCCGAGGTAACTGCGCTGGTCCCACTCGCGGGCACCGAGCGCCGGCACGTCCGTCTTGATCACCAGCGTCTCAATGCCTGCCTCCGCAGCCCGTTCCACCAGGCGCAGCGAGACCTCGTTGCTTTTCAGTGGATAGAGCTGGAACCAATTCCGACCCGGGACCTCCCGGGTAAGCCTGCCTACCGGGCAGTTCGACGCCGTGCTGAGCGAAAAAGGAATGCCTGCGGCGGCGGCGGCCCGCGCCAGGCAGACGTCGCCGTCGGCTCGCTGCAGGCCGTTGAAGCCGGTCGGTGCGATAACCAGCGGCATCTTCGAGGGCTTGCCAAGGATCTCCTTGTCCAGGCTCGGCACACCACCGCCGACGAGTGTCCTCGGCGTCCAAGGTGGCGACTGCAAAACCTCCCGATTGCGGCGCAGCGCCACCTCGTCTTCCGCACCGCCCTCGGCGTACTCGAATGCGAAGGCAGGCACACAGCGCGCCGCCACTCGCCTGAGCTCCTCGATGGTGCTCGCGCGCCGGAAGTCCTTGCCCGAGTAATACGATCTGCTCATGACTGGTTCCTCATCATCGTTCCGGCGTCAGGCTGCCGCGCGCGCCGAGGCCTCTGGACTCGTGAACCTCTCGAGCAGCGCAGCCTGTTCCTTGCGCACTTCGTCGAGATGCCGCTCCTTGACGTGCCCGAAGCCACGGATCTTTTCGGGCAGCGAAAGTAACTGTACTGCAGTGTCGTGGTTCCCATCGCCGAGGCTGGCGAGGATCCGCTCCACCAGCTGCTCGTACTCTACGATCAGCGCGCGCTCCATGCGGCGCTCGGCCGTGTAGCCGAACACGTCGAATGGCGTGCCGCGCAATCCGCGCAGTTTCGCGAGCAGCCTGAAGCCACGGATC
>DATIRA010000258.1:0-6718 GCA_035470225.1 Steroidobacteraceae bacterium
GATGGAGCCCCCACCGTCTGAGCCTGGACCTGCGTGGTCGAATAGAAGGGCGGGAGCAGCCCCGTGATGAGGCCAACGAACACGAGCCTCACGGCCCAGCGCCGTGCTGTTTCCAACGCGTCTACGCCTGTCATGGTTCCCCCTTGCTTCCAGCCGTCGCACGGCGTTGCAAGCTGTTTTTGGCGACCACCCGCCTCGCGGGTGGCCTAATGGTTGTTGGTCGTCGCGGTAGCCCAGGAACACTTGCCAGGCGGTGTGCCGTTGCGCAGCGTCACTCCCGGGATCAGCAGCACTGGCCGGCCCGCCGTCGTACCGTCGACCACCAACTGCACGCGCAGGTCTATCGTGCCCTCGCCGACACCGGACAAGTCTGCGACCAGCGACGAGCGCCCGACGGTCGCGGAGGTCCGGACCGCGGCTGCCGCTGGTCCGGCCCCAGGCCACATAGGCGTGATCTCGAGAGCAAGGACCGGCTCGCGGCTCGTTCCGGTCACTTCGTAGCAGATGACTGCCCGCGGAGCGCTGGTGCCGCCAGCCACAGGCTGGCTCACTGCGAGCCGCCAGCCGCCACCCTCGGCCGAGATCGCCTGATCGCCCGACCCCGATGCGAGGAGTTCCGAGGATTGCAGGCTGGAGACTACCCCGGCAACGAGCAGGAACCCGACTCCGAGTGCACGACGCGTCCAGCGCCGTGCGGTGACGGCGCTACTGCGCTTGATGTCATTCATGATGATCCCCCACGGTCTTCTTCTTGTCTTATTGAATCGACTAGGTAGGCCAGCCCGACGCTACGCCGATCGTCGAGGGTCGTCAACACGCGTTCACGCTGGAGGGGTTGCCCGTACCGGCTCATGGGCAAGCTCGGGGCTGGCATGGACCGGGCCGGGGAACCCGGGGACCGCGGGTTCCACATCGTGGACGACCTGCCGCAGTTCCCGGAGGCTCCGCCGCGGAAACAGGCCGTCCGGATTGACCGCGATTCGCGGCCGGATCATTATCTGCCTAGGCAGTAACAGCCTGGGCCGCCAATGTCTGAGCAGCACTATCGCGTGGACGATTACCGCGCCGTCGACAGCATCGGTCACCTGATCCGCCGCGTTTACACAGTCATGTTGGGCCGCGCGGAGGGTGCCTTCGGCGAGCAGGGCTTCACGCTGATGCAGTGGATCGTGCTGCTCTACCTGCGCGATGGCCTGGCGCGCACTGCCTCGGAAATTGGGCGCGAGTTCCGACACGACAGCGGCGCGCTGACCCGGGTGATCGACCGTCTCGAGCAGCGCAAGCTGGTGTCGCGGCGTCGCAGTGAGCGCGACCGGCGTGTCGTGGAACTCGCGCTTACCGCGTAAGGGCGCCGCACGATCGACGCGCTTCTGCCGATGGTCGTCGAGCAGATGAATGCCGCGCTCACTCCGTTCAACCACGAGGAATTCCTGCAGTTCCGGGCGTTTCTCACGCGGCTGCTCGATCATCTGGTCAGCATGACGCCCGCGGAACCCGCCGAGTCGCAGCCGCCGCCTAGAGCGGCCGCCAGGAAGTCCGCTCGCGGCAAAGTCCGCCGCCGGCCGCGGCAATGAAGATCCAGCCGCAGCTGCTCGCTCTCACCGCTGCGCTGCTCGCGGTGGCCTGCGTGCACGTGCCCGACACGGCACCGCGCGTGCGCGCGCTCGAGACGCGGGAGCTCGGTCTCGGCGATACCGTCTACGCCGTACCGTCCACCGAGTGGTGGCTGCTGCTCGATGACCCGGAACTCGACAGGCTGGTGCGCAGCGCGCTCGAACGGAATCCCGGATTCGCCGCCTCGCTCGCGCGGGTGCGCGGGGCCTGGCAGCAGGCGATCGCCGCGGGCGCTGCGACGCGACCGCAACTCGATCTCGACGCCTATCTGTACCGCGAGCATGCCAGCGCCAATTTCATCTATCCCCCACCTTTCGCCGGGTCCGAGTTCTGGTCCGGAAGCCTCGGCATCAACTTCGCCTGGCAGCTCGATTTCTGGGGCCGCCAGGCGGCGCTGATACAGCAGACTGAACAGACGGCGCGCGCTTCGGGCCTCGACGCCGCGGCGGCACAACTCGCTCTGTCGGGCTCGATCGCGCAGGCCTGGGTCGACCTGCAGCGCATTCAGCAATTGCACGGCCTCGCGAAGCGCACGCACGCGCAGCGCGCCCACATCGTGGACCTCTCGCGACGCCGGGTCGCGGCCGGGCTCGACAGCAACGTCGAACTGCGCTCGTCCGAGTACGCGCTCGCCCAGGCTGACGTCGAGATTGAGCAGCTCGAACTGGCGCGCAGCCGGCTGGTGCACGCCATCGCCGAGCTGAGCGGCGACAGCGCAGCAGTCGATCACCCGCTTGCGGATCCCACCGTCGACTTCGAGCATGCCATGCGCGTACCGGACTACCTGCCGGCCGACCTGCTCGCGCACCGACCGGACGTGGCCGCGGCGAAGGCACGCGTGGCCGCGGCGCTGGCGGGCCAGTCGGCCGCCGAGGCGGCCTTCTATCCGAACGTGAATCTGGTCGGTTTCGCCGGCCTGATGGGGATCTCCATCGAGAAGATCTTCCAGGACGATTCGCAGGCCTGGCGCGTGGGGCCTGCCCTGCACCTGCCACTGTTCGATGCAGGCCGGCTGAAGGCGAACTACCGCAGGTCGGTCGCCGAGGTCGATGCAGCCGTCGCCAGCTACAACCAGACGGTACTGCGCGCCGTGCGCGAGGGCGCCGACGAACTCGCACGCGTCGCATCGCTGGACCGGCAGGTCCTGGAGCAGCAGCGGGCGCTCGCCGCGGCCGAGGACGCATACCGATTCGCCGACCAGCGCTACGGCGCAGGCATCAGCTCATACCTGAGCGTGCTCAACGCAGAAAGCCAGGTGATCGCCGCGAGGCGGCGGCACGCCAACCTGATGGCCGACCGCATGCAGGGGCGCATCGCTTTGCTGGTGGCGCTCGGCGGTCGATTCGATTCCGTCGCAGCACTCATACCGACGGCTGCAAACGACAAGGTGACCCCACCGTGAACGCAAGTCACGAGCCACCGGCGGCAACCGAAACCGTCGGCTCCAATCGTCGCCGGAACCTGCTGATCCTGGCCGCGATCCTGGTGTTGGCCGGCCTGGCCTGGGGCATTTACTGGTACCAGCACGGGCGCTGGTTCCAGAGCACGGAAGATGCGTATGTCGCGGGCAATGTGGTCCCGGTCAACGCTGAGGTGTCCGGCACCGTCGATGCCGTGTACGTACGGGAAACGGATGCCGTGGCTGCAGGGCAGCTCCTCGTAGAGCTGGACCCCAGGGATTCGCAGCTCGCGATGGATGCGGCAGCGGCCGAGCTTGCCGGGACGGTGCGCCAGGTGCGCACGAGCTTCGCGCAGGCCGAGCGTCTTCGAGCGCAGATCGCCGCGCGTGAGGCTGAGTTGCGCCGCGCGCGGGAAGACCTGCGGCGACGCCTGTCCCTCGCGGGCGGCGGCGCCGTATCCGACGAGGAAATCAATCACGCACGCGAATCGCTGGACGCGCTCGAGGCGGCGGCCCGGGCAGCGCGGGAGGAGCTCAAGGCCGCACTGGCACAGACCGAGCGCACCACGCCCGCGACGCATCCGCAGGTGCTGCGTGCGGCGGCCAGGGTGCGCGAAGTTGCGCTTGCGCTGCGTCGCACGCGCATCGTGGCGCCGGTGAGCGGCGTCGTTGCCCGGAAAGCCGTGCAGATCGGACAGCGTGTCAGCCCGGCTTCGCCACTGCTCAGCATCGTGCAGCTGCACGACGTCTGGGTGGAGGCGAACTTCAAGGAAGTGCAGCTCGAGCGCATGCGCATCGGGCAACCGGTGAGCCTGCGCGCCGACCTGTACGGCAAGAAGGTGAGCTACTCCGGTCGGGTCGAGGGCATCTCGCCCGGCACCGGTGCCGCCTTCGCGCTGCTACCGCCCCAGAACGCGTCCGGTAACTGGATCAAGATCGTGCAGCGCGTGCCGGTGCGCATCGCGCTCGATCCGGCCGAGGTGCAGGCCAATCCGCTGCGCCTGGGCCTGTCGATGCACGCCGAGGTCGACCTGCACGATCAGTCGGGCCCGGTGCTTGCGACGGCACCGGAGCTGCCGGGCATCGTGCCCATGCCGGTCCCCGAGCCCGACCCGGCCGTGGAGGCGCTGATCGAGCGCGTCATCGCCGAGAACACGGAGCCCGCGGCCACGCCCTGATGAACGATTCCGCGGCCGGCGACAAGGCTGACATCCCGCTTCCGCAGGGCATGCGGGGCGTCACGGCCTTCGCGCTGGCACTCGGCACGTTCATGCAGGTGCTGGACACCACGATCGCCAATGTCTCGGTCCCGACCATTGCCGGCAATCTCGGTGTCAGCGCCAGCCAGGGCACGTGGGTCATCACCTCCTTCGCCGTGGCCAACGGCATCTCGGTACCGCTCACCGGTTGGTTGATGCAGCGCTACGGCGTGGTCCGCACGTTTGTCACCTGCGTGCTGCTGTTCACCTTCGCCTCGTTTCTCTGCGGCATTGCGTGGAGCTTCACCTCGTTGATCGCGTTCCGCGTGCTGCAGGGCGCGGTATCGGGGCCCATGATCCCGGGCTCCCAGACCCTGCTCATGTCCATCTTTCCGCATTCGAAACGCGGGCTCAGTCTCGCGATCTGGTCGATGACCACGCTGATCGCACCGATCGCCGGGCCGCTGCTCGGAGGCTATATCTCCGAGGAATACTCCTGGCCGTGGATCTTCCTGATAAACGTCCCGGTCGGCCTGTTCAGTGCCGCGCTCTGCTGGGCAGCGCTCAAGGGACACGAGCGCCCGACGAGGCGGGTGCCGGTCGACGTCGTCGGCCTGGCACTCCTCGTCATCTGGATCGGCGCACTGCAGATCATGCTGGATACGGGCAAGGACGAAGGCTGGTTCGACTCAACGCAGATCATCGTTCTGGCGCTGGTCGCCGGAGTCGGCCTCGTGACCTTCCTGATCTGGGAGCTGGGCGAGAAGAACCCGATCGTGGACTTGAGCCTGTTCCGCTCCCACAACTTCACGGTCGGAACCGTGGCCCTGTGCATCGGCTACGCCGTGTTTTTCGGCAACCTCGTCATCCTGCCGCTGTGGCTCCAGACACAGCTCGGATACACGTCGACCTGGGCCGGGCTGGTGCAGTCGCCCGCAGGCGTCGTGGCCCTGCTGCTCGCGCCATTCGTCGGACGGACGGTCGTAAAGGTTGATGCGCGGCTGTACGCGAGTATCGCTTTCATCATGCTGGCGGCGTCCGTGTACATGCGGGCGCAATTCACGTCACAGGTCGCCTTCGGCGACCTCGTCCTGCCGATGCTGGTGCAGGGAATCGCCATGCCGTTCTTCTTCATCTCGATGGTGACGATCCTGCTGGACGGCCTCCCGGCGCGGCAGATTCCAGCCGCGACGGGCATCTCCAATTTCCTGCGCATCACGGCCGCGGCCTTCGCGACGTCGATTGCAACGACCACCTGGGACAATCGCGCGACGCTGCACCAGAGCCGTCTCGCCGAGTCCTCGAGCCTGTACGATCCCGTCCTGCTCGAGGCAATGGGTCGGGTGCGCGATCTCGGCCTCGACACGGAGCAGTCGCTGGGCGTCCTGACCAGGGCCATGGTCGAGCAGAGCTACCTGCTCTCCTCGCTGGACTACTTCTGGCTGTCCGCGTGGCTGTCGCTTGCCATGATCGGGCTGGTCTGGTGGACGCACCGGCCGACCGGCGGGCAGGCCGCCGCCCCGATCGACTGAGCTTACGGTGCCGGTGTTACGGTTTTCGGTTGTCCAGGCACTTTCAGCCTTCAGCTGACACGGCTTCGAGAAGGCTGCAGGCGGCTCGACAACCCAAAACCGTAACACCGGCACCTTCTTTAGAACCGGTTTGTCTGCGTCCCGGGAGTGTCTGCACCGAGAGTTCCAAGTATCGGATTGTATTCACATTATGCGTCCGCCCGAGTTGCCAGGAATACGCCTGTGCGCAGACTGCGAGTGGCGTTATCCTGTCTGTTAGAACAAGCCAGGAAACGGGGAGGCGCCATGAAATTCATGGACTTCAGTTGGCTCGGATCCCAGCGCGGAACCGCAGCAATCATCCTGCTCGCGGGCCTCATCGCGATTGCGGGGCCCGCTGCGATTGCCAAGCCGGGTGGCGGCGGTGGCGGTGGCGGTGGCGGCAAGACCAAGTCGCCGGCGATCGCCGTGAGCCCGTCGAGCCTGTCATTCGGTGACCAGCGGCTCGGCACCACCAGCGCAGCGCAATCGGTGTCGGCGCGTAACAGCGGCCGCGCCGATCTCACGATCAGCGACATTCATATCACAGCCGCTGCATTTGCCCACACGAGCAACTGTGTCGGCACGCTCGCTCCGGGCGCGACCTGCTCGATCAACGTGACTTTCACTCCGGCCGCTCCGGGTGTCGTTTCTGCCGATCTGATCATTACCTCAGATGCCAGCAATACCCCGACGGCTACAGTAGGGCTGAGCGGCAACGGCACGCAGGTGGTCGCGTCGGTGCGCCGCGTCGAAGGCGCCGGCGACAGCATCATGCGCGGCTACAACGCGAGCTGCACGGGCAATACCAACTTCTGGCACTTGTTGTGCTACGTCGGCGGTGACCAGCCCGAGCACTCGTTCCTCGACGGCTCGAGTTCCTCCGTCATGAGCCTCGTCGACCGCTACATCGTCCTCGACCCTCAGGTCACCGGTGGCAAGTCCGCCTCGGAGTC
>DATIRA010000259.1:0-3896 GCA_035470225.1 Steroidobacteraceae bacterium
TGTTCAGCCGTTGCCTGGCACTGCAATGCGCCGAAGTGCACGCGCGCCTCGGCGCAGGCGCGATCCTGGAGCTCGGCGCAGGATCCGGAGCGATGGCCGCTGTGTTGCTGCGCGAGCTCGAGCGCCTGGGATCCCTGCCCGAGCGATACCTGATTCTCGAGGTCAGCGCCGAGCTTCGCGAACGGCAGCAACGCTCGCTCGAGGCACGAGTCCCGGAGCTCGCGCGACGGGTCGCCTGGCTCGACCGACTGCCGCGGGGCTTCACCGGCACGGTCCTCGCCAACGAGGTCCTCGATGCGTTGCCCTTCGAGCGCTTCGCGGTACGGGGCGGTGCGTTACGCAGGCTCGGCGTGACCTGGCGGAGCGCCCGCCTGGACTGGGCCGAGGGGCCGGCGACGGCGGCGCTGGAGAACGCGGTCAGGCGCATCGAGCTGCAGCGCGGCAAGCGCTTTCCCGAAGGCTATGTCTCCGAGCTCAACCTGCGCCTGCCGTGCTGGTTCGCCGCGATAGGCGAGGCGGTCGCGGCGGGCGTGCTGTTGTTCGTCGACTATGGCCTGCCGCGGCGTGAGCTCTACGCGCCGGAGCGGTGCCACGGCACGATGCTCTGCCACTACCGTCACCGGGCGCACGAGGACCCGTTCCTGATGCCGGGACTGCAGGACATCACGGCGTGGGTGGATTTCACGGCCGTGGCCGAGGCGGCGACCGCATCCGGATTCGACCTCGCCGGCTACACGACGCAGGCCCACTTCCTGATCGCGAACGACATCGCACGGCTGGTGGCCGAGGGCGCGGATGCGGAGCTGCCCGAGCGGCTCACGCTGGCCCGGCAGGTCCGGCTCCTGACGCTTCCTGGCGAAATGGGGGAGCGGTTCAAGGTCATTGGCTTCACGCGCCGCTACGATGCTCCCCTGCGCGGATTTGCCGCGCGCGATTTCAGTCACCAGCTCTGAGGCTCGCCACCCGACATGGATCTCCTTCAAGCCGTCGTCCTCGCCGTCGTGCAGGGCCTGTCCGAGTTCCTGCCGATCTCGAGCTCCGGTCACCTGATACTCGTGCCGCATTTCCTGGGCTGGGCGGACCAGGGGCTGGCCTTCGACGTGGCCGTGCATGTCGGCACGCTGCTCGCGGTGCTGGTCTACTTCAGGAGGCAGCTCGGCACGATGGCGGTCGCCTGGGTCGATTCGGTGCTGCGGCGCAGGCATACGCGTGACAGCCGGCTCGCCTGGCAGATCCTGGTCGCGACGGTTCCGGTCGGTCTCGTCGGGCTCGCCTTCGACGACTTCATCGAGGCGAACCTTCGCAGCCCGCTGTTCGTGGCGGGAACGCTCACCGTGTTCGGACTGCTGATGTACGCGGCAGACCGCTTCGGCAAGGGGAACCGCGACGAGTACGACCTCAGCTGGGGACAGGCGCTCACGATCGGCGTCGCTCAGGCGCTGGCGCTGATGCCGGGCACCTCACGCTCGGGCGTGACGATGACGGCCGGTCGAATGCTGGGCCTGACCCGCTCCGCGGCCGCCCGTTTTTCCTTTCTGCTGGCCGTGCCCGGGATCGCCGCCGCCGGCGCCTATGAGGGCCTGAAGCTCGTCACTTCGACGGAACCGGTGGCATGGCAGCCGATGCTGGTCGGCGCGCTGTTCGCAGCGCTCTCCGGCATCGCCTGCATCCATTTCCTGATCCGGTTCATCGAGCGCATCGGTCTGCTGCCGTTCGCGCTGTACCGCCTGCTGCTCGCCGCGCTGATCGTCTGGCACTTCAGCTGAGGGGGGCGGATCCGGCGAGCGCCTCGCGTATCGCGGCGATCCGGGCCGTGCGCAGCATTTCGGCGATGACCTCGCCCGGCTTGCCCGCGATTGCGTCGGGATCGGGCCGCACCGCAGCCGCCGCCGACAGTGCACCGAGCAGCAGCGCCGCCTGCGGATAAGGGGCTGCACGCAGGCGCTCGCCACGGCCACGCGCATCCGCCTCGCAGGCGAGCAGCAGTTTTGCGAAGCGTTCGGGCCGACGGAAGGCATCGGTCTGCTCCAGCAACTCGAGCACGGTGGCGGGTCGCAGTTCGGCGGCCCGGTGGATCCGACCGTGATGACGCGCGGCGAGTACAGCGAGCTCGCGATGCTCGTTCGGGATGCGAAGTCGCCGGCACAGCTTCTCGATCAGCTCGACGCCGGACTGCTCGTGCCCGATGTGCCGCGGCCAGTACCGCTTCGGCGTCGTCGCCTTGCCGAGGTCGTGCACCAGCGCGGCGAAACGCACGTCGGTAGCGTCCGAGAGGCCGGCGGCCACGTCCAGCGACTGCATCGCGTGAATTCCGGTGTCCACTTCCGGGTGCCACCGCTCGGGCTGCGGCACGCCGTAGAGCGCTTCGATCTCGGGAAATACGACCGCCAGCGCGCCGCAGCATCGCAGCACCTCGAAGAACTCGGTCGGCCTGGCCTCTGCCAAGGCGCGGACGGTCTCGCCCCACACCCGCTCCGGCACCAGCGCCTCGAGTTCGCCGGCAGCCACGATCTTGCGCATTAGTGCCAGCGTCTCCGGCGCGACCGTGAAGCCCAGCGGGGCGAATCGCGCGGCAAACCGCGCTACGCGCAGCACGCGCAGCGGATCTTCGACGAAGGCGGGAGAGACGTGGCGCAGCAACCTCGCCTCGAGATCGGCGCGACCGCCGTGCGGATCGATCAGCGTGCTGCCATCGGTGTCCAGCGCCATCGCATTGATGGTGAGGTCGCGGCGGGCGAGGTCCTCTTCGAGCGTGACGTCCGGCGAGAACCGTGTCTCGAAGCCGTAGTAGCCTGGGCCCGTCTTCCGTTCAATGCGCGCCAGCGCGTACTGTTCTCCGCTGCGCGGGTGCAGGAACACCGGGAAGTCCTTGCCGACCTGCCGGTAGCCGGCATCGAGCATCTGTTCGGGCGTGGCGCCGACGACCACGTAGTCGCGCTCGGAGACCGGGCGACCGAGCAGCTGGTCCCGCACCGCGCCGCCGACGAGATGGATTTTCATGCCTGGCATCGTAACGAAACCGCAGCGCAACGAGGGAAAGAGCCAGTTGGCCGCCAAGCAGCGCCGTCAGTGCGGCTGGCTGCGGGGCCTGGCAGCCGGGACGGCCTGCTGCCTGGTGCTGATCGGCGCATCCGGCTGCTACCTGATCCAGGCGGCCGGAGGGCAGCTCGAGGTGATGTCGCGCAGTCGCCCGATCGACGCGGTGCTCGAGGATGCCGCCGTGCCGGAATCGACCCGCGAGCGGCTGCGCCTGCTGCGCGAAGCGCGCGAGTTCGCCATCGGGGAGCTCGCGCTGCCTGCGGGCGACAGCTATCGCGAGTACGCTGAGCTCGACCGCCCCTACGCGGTCTGGAATCTCGTCGCGGTACCGGAATTCTCGCTGGCGCCGCGACGCTGGTGCTTTCCCGTGGCGGGTTGCGTGAGCTACCTCGGCTACTTCGCCGAATCGCAGGCCGAGGCCGAGGCGCGCAGGCTCCGGCACCAGGGCTTCGACGTCGCGATGGGCGGCGTCGCGGCTTACTCGACGCTGGGCCGGCTTCCTGATCCGGTCTACAGCACGATGCTCCGCTGGCGCGAGTCACGACTCGTCGGCACCGTCTTCCACGAGCTCGCGCATCAGCGCCTGTACGTGAAGAACGACAGCGCCTTCAGTGAGGCTTTCGCGTCGGTCGTTGAGGAGGAGGGCGTGAAACGCTGGTTCACCATGCGCGGCGATCAGGATGCGCTCAGGGACTATCAAGCGCGCCTGCAGCGCGAGGACCAGTTCACCGAGCTGCTGCGCCGCTCGCGGATCCGGCTGGCAGCTCTGTACGCGCGCGCCGGCCACGCCCGTGACCTCAGGGCGGAGAAGGAGCGTGAGTTCGGGCGCCTGAAGTTCGAGTACTCGCGGCTGCGGG
>DATIRA010000260.1:0-2139 GCA_035470225.1 Steroidobacteraceae bacterium
CACCGCGCAGTCATGCGCTACGACAGGTTCTCGACGCTGCTGGACCGCTTCCTGGTCAGGGCGGTCTTCTGGGTGACGATGTTGATCGGAATCCTGACGGTATTGTCCTGGCTGGGTGTACGCATGACCCCGCTGCTGACGCTGCTCGGTGGCGCGAGCTTCGTCGCGGCGTTCGCGATGCAGAGCACTCTCAGCAACTTCGCGGCTGGCCTGATGATCATGATCTACCGACCGTTCGACGTCGGCAACGTCGTGACGGTCGGCGGCGTGACCGGCAAGGTCCAGGCGATGAACCTGGTGTCGACGACGCTGCTCACCGGCGACAACCAGGTGATCGTCGTGCCCAACAGCAATGTCTGGGGCAGCATCATCACCAACATCAATGTCAGTGACACGCGGCGCGTGGACCTCGTGTTCGGCATCGGCTACGACGACGACGAGGATGCAGCCGCGAAGATCCTCGCGGAGGTCGTTGCCGCGCATCCGCTGGTGCTCGAGGAGCCGGAGCCGGTGATACGGCTCAACGAGCTCGCGGACTCCTCGGTCAACTTCATCTGTCGGCCGTGGACCAAGACGGCGGACTACTGGACCGTTTACTGGGACATCACGCGGCAGGTCAAGGAGCGCTTCGACGCGGCGGGGATCTCGATACCGTTCCCACAGCGGGAAGTGCACGTGCGATCGGAGCCGGCCCGGGTCGCGGAGAAGCCGCAGTAAGAGTGTCCCGAAGCGACAGGAGGCAACTTGACGCACAACGAGCGCTACGCCGCGGTCGATCACCTGATCTACGCGGCGCCGGATCTCGAGCAGGGCATCCGGGACATGGAACGACTCCTGGGTCATCGAGCGGTCCTCGGCGGGCATCACCCGGATTTCGGTACCCGGAACGCGCTGCTGGGGCTCGGTCCGGACACGTACATCGAGATCATTGCTCCGGACCCCGGGCTGACCAGCCCGCCCGGGGGACGACTCTTCGGGCTGGATCGGCTGGAGCGCCCCCGGCTCGTGACCTGGGTGCTGCGTGACGAGGCGATCGAGGCCAGGGCGGCAGCCGCACGCGGCGCGGGACTCGCGCTCGGGGCGGTCGCGCAGGGCAGCCGCCTGCGTCCCGACGGCTCCGTCGTGTCATGGAAAGTCACCGACCCGTATGCGATGCCGCTGGACGGGGCCGTGCCATTCCTGATCGCCTGGGGGACGACGCCGCACCCAGCCGCCTCGCTGCCCGCCGCCGGGCAGCTGCACGATCTGAGGGTCGAGCATCCGGAGCCTGAGGCGGTCCGGGCCGCGTTCAGAGTCCTCGGTGTCGGGCTGGGCGTGGCGCAGTCCGCCTGCTTGCAGCTGATCGCGACGATACGTGTCGACGGTCGGGAAGTGGAGATCCGCTAGACCGCCCGGGCGCGCGTCGTTTCCGCCGCCGCAGTCTTCAGGCCAGCGTCCGCCATGAGCCGGCGTTGATCACGCGCTTGAACCCGTGCCTACGCAGCCGGTGGGCCGCCATCGCGCTACGTGTCCCCGACGCGCAGCAGACGACAACCGGACGCGAGCTGTCGAGTTCGTCCGTGCGCTCGCCTATCTCCTGCAGCGGGATGTTCACGCTGCCTGGAGCATGGCCGCCGGCGAACTCCGCCGGGCCGCGGACGTCGACAAGCTGGGCGCCTTGATCGCGCAGTTGCGGCAGGCGCCGGCGCATCAGGATGGAGGACAGGAGCCGCCACGCGAAGTATGCGACGACGATGCCGAGGAGAATGTAGTCACCCATTTCGCGTCCGCCGGATCCTTTGCGTTTGCCTCCACCGGAGCCCTCTGCAAGTATTGATGAGCAGGGCGGAGACTGTCCAACAGGATCCCACGGGACCGCCGCGTTCAGTCGCGCCTGCTGGGTACTGTATTTCCAACCACCAGCCGGGATCGGGAGAATCAATGATCAGACTACGCGCCATCGTCCTGGCTGTCTTCTGCGGCATGATTACTCTCATGGCTGAGGCCGCAGGTTTGCCGACCGTGCTCGTGACCGGTGCCAACCGCGGTATCGGGCTCGAGTACGCGCGACAGTTCGCTGCCCGCGGCTACGAGGTCATAGGCACGGCACGCGATCCCGGCGAAGCGAAGGAACTGTCTGCGGTGGCGGACCGGGTCGAG
>DATIRA010000261.1:0-7589 GCA_035470225.1 Steroidobacteraceae bacterium
AGCGCGACGCCGTTCGTGCCGGTCCCGGTGCTCATCGGAAAGACGGTTACCGGCCGCTCGAAGACCTCGGCGAACCTGCGCTGCATCGCCCGCGTGTAGTCGTCGTCGCCATACGGCGCCGCGGTGCCGCGGTTCGCAACCTGCAGCGCTTCCATCAGCTCCGCAGTGACGCCGGCGACGTTGTCACTGCGAAAATCGTAGACTGGCTGGGTCATGCATCGGGCAGTCGGGGGCGTGGGTCGATGATCGTACTAGAGACTGCCCGCCTGCGGCTGCGCCGATTCACCCCGGCGGATCTCGAGCTGCTCGTGCAGCTCGATTCCGACCCGGAGGTGATGCGCTACATCACCGGCGGGCCCGCCACCTCGCGGGAACTCTACGAGCGGGTGATCCTGCCGCGCTGGCTGGAGCTGTATCGCAGGCACCCCGCGCGGGGCTACTGGGCCGCCGAGCCGCGCGACGGCGGCGAATTCCTGGGCTGGTTCCACCTGCGCGAGGACCGGATCGAGCCTGGATACCTGGAGCTTGGATACCGCCTCAGCAGGTCTGCCTGGGGCCAGGGCCTGGCGACGGAGGGCAGCCTCGGCGTGCTGCGCCATGGCTTCGGGCCCGCTGGCGCAACACGGATCTCGGCCCGTGCACTGGTCGGAAACCTCGCCTCACAGCGCGTGATGCGCAAGTGCGGGCTGCGTTTCGCCGGCAGATTCGATTACCCGGACGACGCGCCGGGCGGCCTGCCGGGACTCGGCCGCGCTGCGGTGAAGTTCGAAATCACGCTTCCCGAGTGGCTTGCACGGCAGGATTGAGGAACCGCTCGCAGTTGCTCCGGCTCTCCTCCGACTCGGGCAGGTCCTTGCAGATCTCGAGAGTACGGACCCTCAGCGTCTCGATCACTTGTGCACGCGCCTCGGCGTCCTTCGACCACTCGCGCAGTTTTCCATCGAGCGCCTCCAGCCGGATCCGGGTGCGCTGGTAGAACGCGTCCGGCGAGGCACCGAGCTCGTCGATCAGCTGCAGGCCCGTGCGCTCGATCGTGACGGTGTCCTCCGGGGTCATCTCGAGCAGGCCCACCATGTAGTTGTAACCCCACTGGAACCGGGTGGCCGGCCCCTCGGCCTCGTCGTAGGCCCTGGCGAGCCAGCGGATCGCATCCTGCTCGCGCCCGGCCTTCTGCGCGAGCTCACCGAGGCTCGACATGAAGTAATAGGGTTGCTTGGATTTCTCGAGCTCGGCGACCAGCAGGCGGTTCGCGTCCTCGTCGAGGCCGGCCTCCCAATACAGGTTCGCAGCCGCGTTGATTCCGGCCTGCCGAGCATAGGCGTCAGTCGTGGCGCTATCGATTTCGGCGACCGTCGCGCGCATCCGGGCAAGCAGGTCGTCGGGCAGCGGCTCTCCCGGGGCCGCGAGCTGCTGAAGCACGACGTGGGCCCGCAGCAGGTTCAGTCGTTCTGCGTCGGACAGGCCCGCCCCGCCCGGGTCGGATTCGAGCGCATCGAGTGCGCCCCTCCAGCTGGCGATGAGCTCGCTGCGCTCGACTGATCCCTCGTCGGAAAGCAGCGGCACGATGGACTTGGCGCCGTAGCTCAGGTTACTGACGTTCGCGCGCCGGACCGCAGGCTCGCCGAGCAGCTCGGTCAGCGTGCGCCGTGCGCTCGCCCGGTCCAGGCCGTTGAGCGGCGACGGATCCGTCGCGCTGGCCGCGAACAGGTAGTCGAAGAAGAGCCGGGAGCAGTCTGCCCGGATTTCCACCGGGCAGCGTTCACTGAGCGAACGCAGCGTGCTGACGCTCGTCTCGTCGGGCAGTACGCGCCCGTTGTCGGTGGACCAGGAATAGTAGGCGAGCAGCCGCCAGTCACCGGCACTCAATTCACCGCCGGTGGTCGCAGCCCGGAGGATCTCGGTCACCGGGCGCGCATCCGCGAGCGCGACGTCGAGGATCGTCGCGTATCGCTGCACGTCAACGCCGCCCGGCAGGCGGGTGATCTCGGTGCCATCCGGCCGGAACAGTATCATCGTCGGGTAGCCGATCACGCCGAAGCGCTCGCCCTGCTTCTGCGCGCTCGGCGTATCGCCATCCAGATAGACCGGTATGAACAGACGGGCGCGCTCCTGGAATTCCCTGCGGTTGAAGATTGTCGCCTTGATCTGTGCGCAGGGTGGGCACCACTCGGCGCCCCAGTACAGGAACAACGGCTTCGAGGCGCTCTCCGCTGCAGCGAAGGCAGCGTCCACGTCGCCGGCGAACCAGTCGATGCCCGCAGGCAGGTGGCCGTCGGCCTCGGGCTCTACCGCAGCGGGTTCGCCCGAGGGGGTCGCGGCACTTTCGACCGCCGCGGGTGGTTCGCCGCGGCCGCAGGCGGCCAGCAGCGCTGCTGCGAGCAGCACGACCGGGGCGGCGGAGTGGGTGAACCGGAATCGTGTCACGGATCGGCACCTGTCATCGGCTGAGCCTTGCGGCAAGGGCCGGCAGGATACCTGCCGCGAAAGGCCGCAGCCAAGCCTGTGCGATTAAGCAGCATCGACGGCCCTGGCGAGCAGACAAGGTGCGTTGCGGGTCCGGCTGGACGGTGACGCGGGGGGTCGACCCGCGTTTCATCGGGTCCGGGGCGAGCAAGCGAACGACACGATCTCGTAGACGATGCGCGCGGCCGCGCGCGCAGTCCGCCCATCGGGATCGTGGCATGGATTGAGTTCCGCGACGTCCGCCAGCAACAGCTTGCTGCCGGGCGTCCCGTGTGCGCAGCTCGCGAGCAGCTCGCGCAGCAGCGTGATTGCACGGTTCAGCGCGACGCCGAGCGTCGCGGGTGCGCTGACGCCCGGCGCCTCGGCCGGCGGCAGCACGTCGAGGCAGAAGGTCAGGTAGATCGCCGAGGACTGTTCGACGAACTCGTGGATTCGCTCGACGGTCCCGGGGTCGCTGGCATCCACGTCCTGGATGATCCCGGTTCCGAGCTCGGCGGCGCGGGCCAGCAGCGCCGGCGTATTGGCCGGTTCGCTCGCGCCGATGCACAGGTAGCGGAATTCGAGGCCGGCTGCTGCCCGCGATCGGGCAATCTGCAGGAACGGGCTGCCGGAGCTACCGCGCCCCTGGGCGTCGACCGGCCGCAGGTCCAGGTGTGCGTCGAAGTTGACGATCCCGAGCCGGGAGATCCTGGCTCGCTCGGCCGGGGCGGACGCCGCGCCGAGGTAGCTGGCGAATGCAATCTCGTGCCCGCCGCCGAGCCCGACCGGGAAATGTCCAGCCGCCAGCAGTTCCGCGATCCGCGCCGCATACTCCTGCTGGGCGGACTCGAGATCCTCCGCCGGGCAGTCGATGTCGCCCGCATCGTAGAGCCTTGCCTGGGGTCCGCCGTGCCAGGCCAGGCCGGCCAGCATGCGTCGCAGCGCGCGCGGACCTTCCGCTGCGCCGGGCCGTCCGCGATTGCGGAGCACGCCGGCGTCGCAGGCGAAACCGGCCAGCGCAACGCCGGGCCGATCGGCTTCGGCCACGGTCCGGACGACCTGGTGCCAGCGCCTGCCCGCCTCGCCTTCCTCGGCATCGATCCTGCCGGACCAGTGGCTCATCGAGTCCCGCAACGGCATTGCAGCCTCCTCACACGGGCCGCTCCAGCACGATCTCACCGTCCTTGACGACCATGCTGCAGGGGTTGAATCCCATCCAGTAGCCGATCTCGTCCAGAGCATCCACGGACCAGACCGCGAAATCGGCGGCCCGTCCTGCCGTGATGGAGCCGCGTTCACCTGCCATGCCCAGCGCCTGCGCGGCATGCCGTGTGGCCCCGAGCAGCACTTCGCGACTGGTGAGCCCGAAGAGGCGCCGCGCCATGTTCAGTGCCAGCAGCAGCGAGGCGCAGGGAGCGGACCCGGGATTGCAGTCCGAGGCGATCGCCATCGGCACGCCGTAGCGTCGCAGTGCGTCGACCGGCGGCAGTTGATTCTCGCCCAGGAAATAGAACGCGACGGGCAGCAGCACCGCGACGGTTCCGGCACTGGCGAACGCGGCCGCCTCGCGCTCACCGGCGTACTCCAGGTGATCGCAGCACAACGCGCCGCATTGCGCCGCGACCAGGCTGCCGCCCTGGTTCGACAGCTGTTCGGCGTGCAGCCGCACCGGCAGACCGAACGAGCCGGCTGCCGCGAACAGTGCCGCGCACTGCTCGGCGCTGAAAGCGATCCGCTCGCAATAGGCGTCCACCGCGTCTGCGAGCCCCGCCTTGGCGATGGCCGGCAGCCAGTCCCGGCAGAGTGTCTCGATGTACTCGTCCCCACGTCGCTCGAATTCCGGGGGCAGCGCGTGGGCACCCAGGAAGCTAGTGCGCACCGTCACCGGATGCCCGGCGCCGAGGCGCCGCGCCGCGCGCAGCATGCGGATTTCGCTCTCGAGATCGAGGCCGTAGCCCGACTTGATCTCGATGGTCGTGACACCTTCGGCCATCAACGCCAGCAGCCGGGGCCTCGCGGTCTCGACCAGCGCGTCCTCGGAGCTCGCGCGGGTTGCCCGCATCGTGTCGAGGATGCCTCCGCCCCCACGGGCAATGTCCGCGTAACTCTCACCGCTGCTGCGGCGGGCGAACTCGGCGGCCCGCTGTCCGGCGAACACAAGGTGCGTGTGGCAGTCGATCAGGCCCGGCGTCAGCCAACGACCGGCGAGCTCGACGGTCCGCTCCGGACGCAGGCCGGCAGGCAGCTCGCTCTCGGGCCCGCACCACTCGATCCTTCCGTCGAGCGATACGATCGCGCCGGGATCGAAGACGTGCTCCTGCTCGTCGCAGCTGGCGATCCGCAGATTGCGCCACAACGTGCGCATCGGGCTCCGCGCGCGGCCTCAGTCGAGGAAGGGCAGCGCGAGCCCGTGCTCGCGGGCACAGTCGATCGCGATCTGGTAGCCCGCGTCGGCATGGCGCATCACGCCCGAGGCGGGGTCGTTCCACAGCACGCGCTCGATCCGACGCGCCGCGGCTTCCGTTCCATCGCAGACGACCACCAGACCGGCGTGCTGTGAGTAGCCGATGCCGACGCCGCCGCCATGGTGGATCGAGACCCAGGTCGCGCCGCTCGCGACGTTCAGCATCGCGTTCAGCAGCGGCCAGTCCGCGACCGCGTCGGATCCGTCCTGCATGGCTTCGGTCTCCCGGTTCGGGCTCGCGACCGAACCGGAGTCCAGATGGTCACGGCCGATCACGATCGGAGCCTCCAGCTCGCCGCGTGCCACCATTTCGTTGAAGGCCAGCCCGAGCCGGTGCCGCTGGCCGAGGCCAACCCAGCAGATGCGCGCCGGCAGCCCCTGGAACCTGATCCGCTCGGCGGCCATGTCCAGCCAGCGGTGCAGGTGCGGGTCGTCCGGGATCAACTCCTTCACGCGACGATCCGTGCGGTAAATGTCCTCGGGGTTGCCGGACAGCGCGGCCCATCTGAACGGGCCCACGCCACGGCAGAACAATGGCCGCACGTAGGCCGGCACGAACCCGGGGAAGTCGAACGCGTTCGCGACGCCCTGATCCAGCGCGACCTGGCGAATATTGTTGCCGTAATCGAACACCGGGATGCCGAGCTTCTGGAAATCGAGCATCGCCTCGACGTGCTTCGCCATCGAACGACAGGCCGCGCTTGAGACGGCCTGCGGGTCGCTCTGGCGCAGTTCGTCCCACTGCTCGAGCGTCCAACCCTCGGGCAGGTAGCCGTTGACCGGGTCGTGCGCCGAGGTCTGGTCCGTGACGGCATCCGGCCGGACGCCGCGGCGCAGCAGTTCCGGCAGCACTTCGCAGGCATTGCCGAGCAGGCCGACCGAGACCGGCTTGCGCTCGCGCGTCGAGCGCTCGATCGCAGCGAGCGCATCGTCCAGTGTGCCGGCCTTCACATCGAGGTAGCGGGTCTCGAGTCGCTTCTCGATGCGCTCCGGGCGGCACTCGACGGCCAGCATCGATGCGCCGGCCATCGTGGCCGCCAGCGGCTGCGCGCCTCCCATCCCGCCCAGCCCCGCGGTGAGAATCCACCGTCCGGCGAGATCCCCACCGTAATGCTGCCGGGCCATCTCGACGAAGGTCTCATAAGTGCCCTGCACGATGCCCTGGCTGCCGATGTAGATCCACGAGCCCGCCGTCATCTGGCCGTACATCATCAGGCCCTTGCGGTCGAGCTCGTGGAAGTGCTCCCAGGTGGCCCAGCGGCCTACCAGGTTGGAGTTCGCGATCAGCACGCGCGGAGCGTCAACGTGCGTGCGGAAAACACCCACCGGCTTTCCCGACTGCACCAGCAGCGTCTGGTCCTCGCCGAGGCTGCGCAGCGCGGAAACGATGCGCTGGTAGCAGTCCCAGTTGCGCGCGGCCCGGCCGATGCCGCCGTACACGACCAGGTCCTCCGGTCGCTCCGCCACCTCGGGATCGAGGTTGTTCATCAGCATCCTGAGCGGCGCCTCGGTGAGCCAGCTGCGCGCGGAAAGCTCGCGGCCCCGGGCAGCACGAATCGGGCCCCGGCTGCGGGAATCGGAATCGTTCATGGCTTGCGTTATATCATCGGTCGAAGTCGACATAGCGAGAGTAAGCCGTGATCCGTTGGTTTGCGATCCTTTCCCTGCTGCAGCTGGTTGCCTTCTGGAAGATCCTCGGTCGCATGGGTTTTCCGCGCTGGCTCGCGATCATGGCCTCGATACCGCTCGTGAACCTGATCGTGCTGTACTACCTCGCGGTCGTCCCCTGGCCCGTCGAAACGCGCCGGGTCGCGGGCCCCGGGGACGTGCGGGATCCGCCCGACGCGGGCTTCTGATGGCCGGCGGCGGCGCGATGCGGGCCGACGGCGACGTTGTTGCGGCCGGCGCCTTCGGTTACCGTTGGGCCGCTCGAAGTGCAGAAAATTCGCGAGGCGAGTACTGATGGCCGCACCGAACCAGGCTCCCGATCCGAGGATGGACGCCCAGGACCTCTACCGGGAGGACATCTACAGTGACCGCAAGGTCGGCACGATCCGTGTGCTGACGCCGGTGAAATCGGACGGTACGCCCGACCCGGCTCGTTCGGTGTCGTACATCGGCCAGGCACAGATCATGACGCCCGCCGGGGTGCTGCCGCTGAGCTTCGACATCGAGGCCCAAACGCTGGCCGAGGCCTGTGAGCGCTTCTCGGACGGGGCCAAGGTCGCTTTCGACGAGACCATGGCCGAGTTGCAGGAAATGCGACGCCAGCAGGCGTCCTCGATAGTGATTCCCGAGGCGGGTGCCGCCTCTGCGCTGGAGCGCGGCCTGCCTCCGCAGGGCAAGATCAAGCTGCCCTGAGGCCGGGCGCGGCGCGACGTAGGGGAGGCTAGTCGGTCGCGGTCAGCGTCTCCAGGTACGCGATGATCGCCGCCCGCTCCTCGTCGTCGCGGACGCCGGAGGAGTCCATCAGCGTGCCGGGCGCATAGGTCTTCGGCGAGCGCAGGAATCGATCCAGCCGCTCGCGGTCCCAGCGGCCGCCGAGAGCGCGCAGCGCCGCCGAGTACTCGAAGCCCGGCGCGCTCGCGATCTCCCGGCCTACGACACCGCGCAGGTTCGGGCCGATCATGGCCGGCTCGCCGGGCAGGTAGGCATGGCAGGAGGCGCAGGACTCGAAGGCTTC
>DATIRA010000262.1:0-5784 GCA_035470225.1 Steroidobacteraceae bacterium
ACCCCTATCGTTTCAGCCTGAAATGGGACGGCGAGTGGCAGATCACCTACGAGACCTTCCGCGACATGGGGCTCGCCTACTCGGTGGGACTGATCCTGATCTTCCTGCTCGTCGTCGCCCAGTTCCGCTCCTACGCGGTGCCGCTCGTGATCATGGCGCCGATCCCGTTGACCGTGATCGGCGTGATGCCGGGGCACGCCCTGCTCGGCGCCCAGTTCACCGCGACCTCGATGATCGGCATGATCGCGCTGGCCGGCATCATCGTGCGCAACTCGATCCTGCTGGTGGACTTCATCAACGTCGAGATGGAGCAGGGCCGGGAGCTGGCCGACGCGGTGATCAGCGCCGCGTCGGTGCGGGCACGGCCGATCGCGCTGACCGCCGTCGCGGCAATGACCGGGGCGTTCTTCATCCTGGATGACCCGATTTTCAACGGCCTTGCGGTGTCGCTGATTTTCGGCATCCTCGTATCGACGGCGCTCACCCTCGTGGTGATCCCGATTCTCTACTACAGCTATCGCAACCGCAGACCAGCCACTGCCGGCGTGCAGTAAGGGGGAGAAGACATGGCCAGGATCGCAATCATGGGCGCGGGACTCGGCGGCGTCGCCTGCGCATACGAAATGAAGAAGCGGGTCGGTAAGGAGCACAGCGTGACGCTGATCGGCACCGGACCGTTCTTCGAGTTCACGCCGTCCAATCCATGGATAACCGTAGGCTGGCGTACGGCGCCGCAGACGCGGGTGGATCTTGCCCGGCCGCTGGCGGACAAGGACATCGGTTTCGTGCCGCTGATGGTCCAGTCGATAGACGCGCCCGCCTCGAAGCTGACGCTGTCGGACGGGACGACGATGGACTACGACTACCTGGTGATCTCGACCGGCCCGAAGCTCGCCTTCGAGGAGATTCCGGGGCTCGGGCCCGAGGCGCACACGCAGTCCGTCTGCACGCACGCTCATGCACTGCAGGCCTGGGACCAATACCAGGAGTTCCTGAGGGATCCTGGACCGATCGTTATCGGGGCGGCCCCGGGTGCGAGCTGCTTCGGGCCCACCTACGAGATGGCGATGATCCTCGACACGGACCTGCGCCGGCGGAAGATCCGCGACCGCGTGCCGATGACCTTCGTGACCTCCGAGCCTTACATCGGCCACATGGGACTCGGCGGCGTCGGTGACAGCAAGGGCCTGATGGAGTCCACGCTCCGACAGCGACACATCAGCTGGATCACGAACGCCAAGATGACCTCGGTAGAGCCCGGCATGCTGATGGCCAGCGAGATGGGCGATGACGGCAGCGTGAAGAAGGAGCACAAGCTGCCGTTCAAGTTCTCGGTCGTGATCCCGGCCTTCAAGGGCGTGGACGCGGTGGCCGCGGTGCCGGAGCTCTGCAACCCCCGCGGCTTCGTGCTGATCGACGAGCACCAGCGCAGCAAGAAATACCGGAACATCTTCTCGGCCGGAGTCTGCGTGGCCATTCCCCCGGTCGAGGCGACGCCGGTTCCGACCGGCGCGCCGAAGACGGGCTACATGATCGAGTCGATGGTCCATGCGATCTGCGAGAACGTCGCGGCGGAAATCGCCGGCAAGCCCGCCAGCTCGCGCGGTACCTGGAACGCGATCTGCCTGGCCGACTTCGGCGACACCGGTGCCGCGTTCGTCGCGCTGCCGCAGATCCCGCCGCGCAACGTGACCTGGGCCAAGGAAGGCAAGTGGGTGCACCTGGCGAAGGTCGCTTTCGAGAAGTACTTCCTGCGCAAGGTGAAGACCGGGTCGATCACGCCGATCTACGAGAAATATGTGCTCGGCACGCTCGGGATCGAGACGCTCAAGCAATGAGGAGATCATCGTGAGGTCGGGGCGGAGCGTCTGCGGATGAGTCTCGCGGGCAGCGCAAGGCTGGTCGCGGCGGTTGCCGCCGTGCTGGTCGCGGGCGGCGCCGGCGCAGCGGAAACGCTGCAGCAGGCCTGGGGAATGGCGCTCGACCGGGACCGCGGCTTCGCGGCGGCGCGGAGCCAGACCGAGGCGGCCCATCTCGAGGCCGAAGCGGCCCGCGCGCAGCGTTGGCCCGTGCTGGCGCTCGGCGGCAGCTACACCTGGCTCGACGATTCGCCGGCCTTCGATTTCTCGTTCACAGGGCTGCCGCTGACGCCGCCGCCGCTGTTCCCGGGCGATGAGTTCCTGATGGGCTCGGCGTCGCTGACGTTGCCGGTGTTCACGAGCGGGAGGATTTCCGGCGGAATCGCCGCGGCCGAGGCGCAGAGCAGGGGTGCCGACGCGCGACTGGCTGGTGCACAGCAGGATCTGAAGCTGTCGGTCGCCGAGTCCTATGTCGGCGTGCTGCGCACCGGGCGGGCGCTGGCCGTCGCGGAAAGCAACGTGACGAGCCTCGAGGCGCTCGCGAGCGACGTCGAGAGCATGTTCGAGCGGGAACTCGTGCCGAAGAACGAGCTGCTCGCAGTGCAGGTCGCGCTGGCGGACGCCCGACAGAACCGGCTGCGAACGGCGAACGCGGCAGAGCTTGCGCTCGCCGATTACAACCGTCGCCTCGGTCAACCGCTGGACCGGCCCGTCGAGCTGGCCGAGGTCCTGCCGGAGCCCGAGCCGTTGCCGGCCGATCTCGACTCGCTGGTGGCGATGGCCGTGGAGCGGCGCAGCGAGATCGACGCGCTCGCCGAGCAGGGCGAGGCGCTCGGGCAGCTCGCGCGTACCGAGCGGTCCCGGGTGCTTCCCCAGGTCGGCCTGACCGGCTCCTACAGCTACCTGGAGAACGGCTTCCTCGACGACGAGGATGTGCTCTATGCGGGCGTCGGCGTGCAGTGGGCAGTGTTCGACGGCGGTCAGTCGCGCAAGCGTGCCGCGGCGCTCGAGCGCTCGAGGCGCGCGGTGCAGCAGCAGCGGCTCGACCTCGAGTCGCTGGTCGGTCTGCAGGTTCGCCAGGCCTGGCTCGAGGTCGAGGAGACCCGCCAGCGCGTGGTCGTCAGCGCGAACGCGGCCGAGCAGGCGGAGGAGAACCTCAGAATAGCGCGGGAGCGCTATGGCGCCGGGCTCGGTACGCAGACCCAGTTGCTCGAGGCCGAAACGCTGCGCGTGCGGGCGCTGACGAACCGCCACAACGCGATGCTGGATGCCGGTCTCGCGAAGCTCAAGCTCGCGCGCGCCGTCGGCGCGCTCTGAGAGGACGGCCCGGCCGCCGGCCGGGTGCGCGGCTCCAGGGACTCAGTCCGTCGACCGGAACCAGCGGTACTGCCACAGGACGAGCCAGCTGTCGAAATCGTTGCCGATCCGCGTGCTGACGCCGCTGCTGCCGGACAGCTTCAGTGACTGGTGCCTCGTCAACGGGACCGCGAGCGTGAGCGCGACCCGGCTGTTCGACTGGAAATCCTGCTTGCGCTGTCCCTCGACGCTGCTTCGGCCACCGCTGTACCAGGTTCCGGACGCGGCGAGCCACAGGCCCGGCCGGAACGTGTAGCCGACGTGCGCCTGCAGGCTCGTCAGCGGATCCTGGCTGCGGGTCGCGCCCCCTGCGAAGTCGTCGTTGTCGCCGAAGATCCAGGTACCGAGGCTCGCCTCCAGCGTCCAGTTGCCCGCCGGGTGGGACACACCGATCTCGGGCTTGACCGACCAGCGGTTCGCGCCGATGTTGATCAGCAGGTCCGGGTCGTATTCACCGGTAGGGGCGGCGACAGTGAGCGAGGCGCCCCAGCTGGTGCGCCGCTCGCGCCGGGCGAACTCGGCCGGCGGGAGCGGTTCGAGTCCGGCAAACGTGACCGCGATGCTCAGCCGCGCATCGCCCGGACCGTAGCGAGCGATGCGCCTGTCAACGCCGTCCTGTCGCCCGGTCAGTTCCCCGCCAAAATACGGCAGCAGAGCCGATACACGCCACGGTCGGTCCAGCAGCGCAAATGTCGTGCCAATGAAGCCGAGAGTCGTGCCGATCGTGGCCTCGGCGTCCTCGACGGCGAGCGAAGGATCGAAGCTGATGTCGCCGCGCGACTCGCCGTAACCGAGCCCGGTGATGTACATGCCGACAGGCGCAGGGCTGTAGTTCCTGGGCTCCATTTCCTGCGCCTGCAGCGACGTCGCTGCGAGCAAGGCAACAAGGGCACCACAGGTGATTCGCATCCGGGAATTCCTTTGCGCGCCGCCGGCCGCTGCTCAGTGCAGCCTCGCCCGGGCTGTCGCGGTCCTTGAGCTGGTCAGCGGACGACCGAGTCGTCGTGATCCGAGGACCGGGGTCACTTCCCGGCCGTCCCATACTTCTTCGCCGGCGATGAAGACCGAGCTGACGACGCCGTCCGAGCGGTTCACGAGTTGCTCGTGGCCGAAGATTTCGCGATGGATCATCCGGCGTCCGGCGTCCGTGTCGTAGCGCGCCAGCGCGGCCGGGTCGATCAGGACCAGGTCTGCCTGCGAGCCTGGGTCGATGCGCCCGGCGTCCATGCCGAAGAATTCGGCGGGCTCGCGCGTCAGCCGCTGTACCGCTCGGGCCACGACGGCCGGTGACTCCCGCGCCGCGAGCTGCAGCGTCAGCAGATTGCCGTCGAAGAAGGCGAGGTTGATCAGGTGAGCGCCGCTGTCGTTGAAGCCCGGCAGCATGTGCTCGTGGAACAGCAGCTCGCGAAGGATCTCCGGACGGTCGTTGCCGACGACGAACCACCAGCGCAGCTTGCGGTCGTACAGGCGGATCAGTTGCAACAGGAACGCGCCTTGCCGTCCGATCGGATCGGGAAACGACTCGAGCGCCTCGGCCTCGGCCTTCGAGCGCGCGCTCGCGCGATCGCCCGACTGGAAGCGCAGCAGGCGACGGTATATCGTCCCGAGCGTTTCCCCCTGCCATTCGCTGACCGGACAGCGCTCGACGTTCAGCGCATCGAGGTCGCGGTTGAACGTCGACACCAGGCGGGGATCGTGCCACTCGCGCACGAACACTTCGCCGAAGCCCTCGCTCTGCATCAGGTCGCGCCGCCGCGATGCCTCCTCGATGTCGCAGGCCATCAGCATCCGGGAAGATTCGAATTCCTCGAAGATCGGGCAGATGGCGCCCTCGGCATACATCCGGAACGGCGTGCCCAGCACCTGAAAATGAAAGCGACCGTCGAGCAGACGCGAGTTCAGCGCCCCGGCGATCAGCGGGAACAGTTTCCAGGTGTTGCGGTCGTGGGCGAGGTCGATCGCGGTCAGCGCCGAGGTCCTGAGCGGTCGGCCGTACAGCCGGCCGCTGGTGAACAGGAAGCGCAGCACCGTGCCGATACGGTGCTCGATGTCCGGCGTGCACTGCCAGACGCGGTCGTACTCCCGGACGATGCGGAGCAGCGACTTCAGTTCCCGGCGCGTCGCGTACTGGGCCGGGATGCGCCTGTCGGTGTGCGGCGCGTTGGCCAGGTAGTGGAACGGGATCGCGTCCGTCGAGAATCCCGCATAGCCCTGGCGCAGGGCCTCCTCGAGCAGCTCGCCCATGCGCGCGAGTTCCATCGGCGTGGGCTCGCGGCCGACCGCCGCCGCGGTACCCATCACCTCCACGCGCAGCATCGAGTGCGGCACCAGCGGGACGATGTTGGGACACAGCGGCAAGCCGGCCAGGTGGTCGAGGTACTCGCCGCTGGTCTGCCAGTCCATCCGATCGACGACCTTGCGCAGCACGGATTTCGGTATGTTCTCGACGCGCGTGAAGCAGTCCAGGATCGGGTCCTCGCCATTCCTGCGCTGCGAGCCGAAGACCGTTCCGAGGCTGCAGTTGCCGACCACGACGGTGGTAGTGCCGTGCCGGACGGATTCGGGTAGC
>DATIRA010000263.1:0-4136 GCA_035470225.1 Steroidobacteraceae bacterium
GGGGCCCGCCGATTGCCGCGAGTCCGCCCAGCTGCCTGGCTACGGCGATGTGCTCCGCGACCGTGCTCGGTATTCCGTTCTGGGCATTCAGCTCGGCCACGCTGCCTTCCATACCCTCGGCCGAGGCGCCGTTGTCGGAGAGGATGTAGATGACGAGAGTGTTCTCGCGGATGCCCAGTGAGTCGAGTTCGTCGATCAGCCGGCCCGCCTGAACGTCCGTGTGTTCCAGGAAACCCGCGTACACCTCCATCAGACGCTGCTGGAAGGCGCGCTGGTCCTTTGGAATGTCTTTCCAGGCCGGGATGCCAGCCGGGCGGGGCGCAAGCTTCGTGTCGGCCGGGATCCAACCCATCGCCTTCTGGCGGTCGAAAACCCGCTGCTGATAGGCGTCCCAGCCGTCGCTGAACTTGCCCCGGTACTTGTCGGCCCATTCCGCGGCGACATGGTGCGGGCCGTGTACCGCCCCGGGCGTCCACCATACCAGGAAGGGCCGGTCGGCATTCAGTGCGCGGTGACGGCGCATCCAGGCTATCGCCTTGTCAGCCATGGCCTCGGTCAGGTGGAAGTCCTCGTAGTTTTCGACATGCGGCGGGGAGATTGGCGAGGTGTTCTCCCAAAGGGTCGGTTCCCACTGCGAGGTTTCACCGGCAATGAAGCCGTAGAAATAGTCGAAGCCGCGGCCGGTGGGGAAGCGGTCGTAGGGCCCGTTGCCGAGCGCATCCACGGGCGTGTTGTGGTCCTTGCCGAAGGCTGCGCTCGCGTAGCCGTAGTAGCCGAGTACCTCGGCGAGCGTAGCCGACGACTTCGGGATGACGCCCGTGTAGCCGTCCCAGTCATTGGCCAGCTCGGCGATCTGTCCGAACCCGACGCGATTGTGATTCCGGCCCGTCATCAATGCGGCGCGGGTCGGCGAGCACATGGCCGTCGTGTGAAAGGCGTTGTAGGAGATCCCTTCGTTTGCAAGACGCGAAAGCGTCGGCGTCTGGATCTCTCCCCCGAAGGTGCTCGCCTGACCGAAGCCCGCATCATCCAGCATGATGATCAGGATGTTGGGAGCGTTCTCCGGAAGATGGCGCGGCTGCTCGCGCCACTTGTGGACAGACTCCTGCATCGTCGGCCCGACCTTGCCACCCATCGGTGGCGCCGGGAATGGCAATACTTCCTGGGCGGTAACGGCGCCGGCGAACAGCGTGAGGCAGGGAATCACCGCGGCCTGTAGCAGTTGACGTCGAGCGTCAGTTGGTCCTTCTCGGTTCATTTTCCTACCTCCATTTGCCGAATCGGAGGCCGCACTGCGGCGGTAATTCCGACGCGCGTCAGCGGTTCTTCGGCAGCACGACGTTCGCCTGCAGGCGCCAGCGAATCCCCTCGGGTCCGTTGGCGGGCGATTCAACCCAGTAGCCCACGCCGGCCTGCAGGCTGACGGGCAGCGGGCCGAACATGACGAGCTTCGACAGGCCGAGGTTGACGGGTATCGACCATTGATCGGCATGCCAGTTGTAGCTCGACTCCGACAGTACGGCGACGGTCCAGGCGCCCGGCGTGGTGTAGGCTACGAATGGCTGCATGAACGTGTTGCTGATGTCAGGACGGTCGCCGTCGCCGGCGAACGACCAGATGTGGTTTGCGAGCAGTCCTACCGTCCAGGGTCCGCGCAGCACGAGCGCGACGCCCGCCGGACCCGCACCCCATTTCTCGGCACCCAGCAGGGAGTCGGTGGCGCTCGGCAGCAGTACGACAGGACCCGCACCCCAGATGACCCCCGCGGCGGTGGGCTCCTTCGGCGACAGGAAGGCGGAGATATTGATGTCACCCAGCCCGAACTGGGACCCGGCGCCCGGGAAGATGTCGTCCTGGTAGACGACCGGCACGATCGTCCGGGTAATGACGTTCCAGTTGCCACCGAAGTCGAGGGGGATCACCGGCTGCACGTTCGCAGTGATCTTGGTTCCGTCGTCCATTGGTCCGATGTCGCCATCGAAGTTGATCTGGATCGGGACGGTTACGATGTCGGCGACCGGGTTCGTAAGTTCCTGCGCAAGGTCCGCGGCGCCCTGTGCGTCTTGCTGGGAATTGGCCGCCATCGGCAGCATCAGGAGACCGAGTGCCAGCCTGGAGCAGAACATGTTGCGGGTCCTTGTGATGAGGGCTCCTGGGCGACTATGTGTTTGCCATGGCAGGCTGCCGCCGCAGGCCGCCACACGCCGTCGTTGACGTTGATTCGAGCATAGGACTGGAGGCGGCGTGCGAGCTGTCTTTTCACGCCACTCTTCGGTGCGACCGTAGGTCGCTGCATCTTTCCGAGACGTCGAGCCGGGCGGTGTCGGGACCCTGTTTCGTGTGAAAATCTGGTGGTCCGCAGTCAATGGCTCACGATCGGCCCGATTCCGCTCGAGCGTCCATTCGCAGTAATGCGGGGCCTCGTGCCGCCGATGCGGTCATCCGCCCGTGCGTCGGCGCAGGACCACGACCGGCCCAAGCGGTCAGTTGCCCGCGACCTCTGGGCGACTGAGCATGCGGTGGACCTCTACCTCCACGCCGACCGCAGCGGCATCGGGCTCGACGTCGGCGCTGGTATTCATAAGTACGTAAATGCCGACAAGCACGAGAACCAGCGGGCGTGCGTAGCGTTCGATCGGGCGGATCGAGTCCGTGACCGCCGGCACCCTCGCCAGCGCGAAGGCGGCCAGCAACCACAGCACGGACATCACCGTGAATCCAGCCGCTATGACCCATCCGAGCGGTCGCAACGTGTCTGCGAACAGCGGCAGGAATGCCGCCAGAGTGTCGAAGCTCGAGGCGATCTGCAGACTCGCGATGCCGGTGATCCCGGCGCTTGCTACCGCGTCGTCGGTGGCTTGTCCGCCGCGCAGGGCGGCCGCGAGTCCAGCAACGCCCAGCCCCACCGGGACGATGCCGAGGTATCCGAGGTACCTGATCGGCAGCACGCTGGCGAGGCCGGTGCCTGCGGCGCACAGCAGCAGCACGACCATGCTGCCAAGCAGGAATCCCACCGCGATGTCGCGTGCTGCAGTCCCCGAGGCTCGCAGCAACGTCAGCATCAGCAGGTTGTCCAGCGTCGTGCCGATGAAGCTCACGACCGTCACTGCGAGCAGCGAGTACATCGAAGGTGGAGCCGCCCCTCTCTCAGCCGCTGTTGCGCAGTCCGGCGGCGATCCCGTTGATCGTCAGGTGGATGCACTGCTTGGTGCGGTCGTCGCGGTCGCCCGCGCGGTAGCGCTCGAGCAGTTCCACCTGGATGTGGTTCAGCGGGTCCAGGTAGGGGAAGCGGTTGCGGATGGAGCGGGCGAGCAGCGGGTTGCGCTCGAGCAGTTGCGAGGTCCCGGTGATCGCGAGCAGTTGCGCGACCGTGCGCTCGTGCTCGGCTCGCAGTCGCGGGAAGATCGCATCCCGAAGGCTGCGGTCCTTGACGAGCCCCGCATAGCGGGACGCGATCGCGAGGTCGGTCTTGGCCAGCACCATGTCCATGTTCGAGAGCAGCGCGTTGAAGAAGGGCCAGTCGCGGTTCATGCGCTGGAGCAGCCCGAGCCCGTCCGGATTGGACTGCAGCCAGGCCGTGACGGCCGATCCGAATCCGTACCACGCCGGCAGCATCAGCCGGCACTGGGCCCAGGAGAACACCCAGGGAATCGCCCGAAGATCCTCGATCGCGCGCGATTTCTTGCGCGACGCGGGACGGCTGCCGATGTTCAGCTCGGCGATCTCGCTGATGACGGTCGATTCCCAGAAGTAGCGCTCGAAGCCCTCGGTCTCGTAGACGAGGTCGCGATAGGAGCGGAACGCGCGGGACGAGAGGTCCTCCATCGTCCCGGTGAACTCGGCGGCCGGCTCGGCCCCGGAACCGTTAAGCAGCGTCGCCTCGAGCGTGGCCGCGACCAGGGTCTCGAGGTTGCGGCGACCGACTTCGGGGTTGCTGTACTTCGCGGCGATCACCTCGCCCTGCTCGGTCACGCGGACCTGTCCCTGCACCGCCCCGGCCGGCTGTGCAAGGATGGCCTGGTACGTAGGCCCTCCGCCGCGACCGACCGAGCCGCCGCGACCGTGGAACAGCCGCAGCCGGATCCCGTGGTCCGCGAACACGCGTACCAGCGTGGTCTGGGCCTTGTACAGCTCCC
>DATIRA010000264.1:0-1803 GCA_035470225.1 Steroidobacteraceae bacterium
CGTGGACCTTCCCTACGATGCCAGCGGACTGGACCGCGGGCTCGCGCTGATGGGACGGCTCGACGACGCGGCCGTGCTCGCCGACGTCAACGCAGCCGAGGGCTATCTCGCGATCGCGCCCGCGATGTTCGACCGCCTCGAGAAGAACGTGGACCTTCCCTACGATGCCAGCGGACTGGACCGCGGGCTCGCGCTGATGGGACGGCTCGACGACGCGGCCGTGCTCGCCGACGTCAACGCAGCCATCGACGCGGTCTCTCACGCCGGCCGGGTCGGCGTGGTCGGCTACTGCTGGGGCGGCAAGGTGGCCTACCTGTCGGCCTGCCACACCAATGTGGCGGCTGCAGTTGCATATTACGGAGGCGGCATCGCGCAGGCGCTGGATCACAAGCCGCGCGCCCCGGTGATGTTCCACTTCGGCGAGAAGGATCCCTACATCTCTGCAGCCGACGTCGCGGCGATCAGGAAGTCCTATCCTGCGGGCATCTACCACCTCTACCCAGCCGGGCATGGCTTCAATTGCTCGGATCGCCCGGATTTCGACGCCGCGAGCGCACACCTTGCGTTCGAGCGTTCTGTGGAGTTTTTCCGTCAGCACATTGGATGATGCTGCCCGCACGGCCGGTTGCCGCCGCTGGGCTGCAGCCGGTCAGCGACGCGGCGTCGGGACGGCGCTTACGACCTGAGGAAACGTCATGACCCTGGAACTCAAGGACCCCAGTCTGCTGCGCCAGCAGTGCTACGTGGACGGCACCTGGGTGAACGCCCATGGCGGCGGCACGCGCGAGGTCTCGAACCCGGCGACCGGGGAAGCGCTCGGCACCGTGCCGGACCTCGGCGCTGCCGAAACCCGCCATGCGATTGAAGCCGCGCAGGCCGCATTCCCGGCCTGGGCCGCGCGGACCGCGAAGGATCGGGCCGCCCTGCTCCGTCGCTGGCACGACCTGATGCTCGCCAACGCCGACGACCTGGCGCTGCTGATGACGGCCGAGCAGGGCAAGCCACTGGCCGAGGCGAAAGGCGAGATCGGCTACGCCGCCTCGTTCATCGAGTGGTTCGCGGAGGAAGGCAAGCGCGTCTATGGCGACCTGATCCCCGGCCACCAGCCGGACAAGCGGATCCTGGTGATGCGCCAGCCGGTCGGGGTCGTGGCCGCCATCACGCCCTGGAACTTCCCCTCGGCCATGATCACGCGCAAGGCAGGGCCTGCGCTCGCCGCGGGCTGCACGTTCGTCTGCAAGCCGGCCACTCAGACGCCGTATTCGGCGCTCGCGATGGCCGAGCTCGCGCATCGCGCGGGGATCCCGGCCGGCGTGTTCAACGTCGTCACCGGCTCTGCGACGGCGATCGGCGGCGAGATGACCTCCAACCCGATCGTGCGCAAGCTCACCTTCACCGGCTCGACCGAGATCGGCAAGAAGCTGATGGCCCAATGCGCCGGCACGCTGAAGAAGCTCTCGCTCGAGCTCGGTGGCAACGCCCCGTTCATCGTATTCGACGACGCGGACCTCGACGCGGCGGTCGAAGGTGCGATCGCGAGCAAGTACCGCAACACCGGCCAGACCTGCGTCTGCGCGAACCGTCTGCTGGTGCAGCAGGGTGTGTACGACGTGTTCGTGGCCAAGCTGGTCGAGGCCGTGCGCAAGCTGCGCATCGGCGACGGACTCAAGGGGGCTACGGACCAGGGACCGCTGATCGACGGCAACGCCGTCGCGAAGGTGGAAGAGCATATCGCCGATGCGCTCGCGAAGGGCGGCAAGGTCGCCTGCGGAGGCAAGCGTCACTCGCTCGGCGGCACGTTCT
>DATIRA010000265.1:0-7328 GCA_035470225.1 Steroidobacteraceae bacterium
AAACGGCTGCGGGTCTCGCGGTCGATCTTCCTGATGGCATCCTCGAGCGTCGCGAGAGCGTCCGTCAGGTCGGCAAACTGGCGGTCGAGATACTCCTTGCGCTCAGACTGCTCGCGGAATTCATCGATCGCGGCGAGATTGACCTGCCCGAGGCGCTCGATCTTGCCTGCCGTATCCGTGAGCCGCTGCTCCCACTCCGCCACGTTGGCTTCCTCGACCAGCCCGGCGGTCACATCCGCGAGGTCCAGCCGCGTCTGCGCGAACTGCTCCAGCAGCGACTCGCGCCGGACCGTCAGCTCCTGCACCGAGAACCTGGCATTGTCGAGCAGGTCACGTGCTTCCTGTACCGATGCTTCTGCCGCAACCCTCTGCTGGTCGAGTTCCCTGAGTTCCGCATCGAGCGACTCCATGCCGGCGCGTGCCCGCGCCAGTTCCTCCTCGACTGCGACGCGCCGTTCGAGTGCGCCCTCGAGGCCGCTGCGCAGCTCGTTCTCGGCCTGCTCGCCTGCGGCGAGCTGCGCCTCGAGCTCCGCGCTGCGCGCCGCGTACTGCGCCAGCTGCGACTCGAGTCGCGAGATAGCCGCCACCAGGGAGTCGTGTGCCGCTCGCCGTGACTCGACCAGTATCGCGGCCTCGCGCGCCACGTTGCGCTCGCGCTCGGCCTGTTCGCGGGACTCGGCGAGCCGTCTGCGCAGCGCGTCTCGTTCCGCCTCCAGCGTCCGACGACGATCGTCGAGGTCGGTCATCGCCCCGACGGCCTCCTCGAGACGACCCCGCGCGGCCCGGCTGCCCGCATTTGCCGCGTCGAGCGCCCCCTCCAACTCAGCGAGCTCGCCCGTGAGCTGATCGAGCCTGGCCGACCGCTGCTCGGCGCGGGCGCGCAGGCCGTCGAGGTGCGAACGCAGGTCCATGTGTGCCATGCCTGCGGCGGAGATACGTGTCTGGCCCTCGGCCAGTCCATCCTCCAGCTCCTGGATGTGGGTCCTGAGCGCAGCCAGATCCTGCTCCAGCCCTTCCTGTCGGCGCTGCAGACGCTCGAGCTCCGCGTGCCCGTCCCGGAGCAGCTGCTCCCGCTCCAGCACGCCCTGGTGCGCGTCTTGGTCGCGGCTCACTCTGAGCCAGTCCGGCCCGATCCAGATGCCGTCGCGCGTCACGACAGACTGTCCTGCACGGAGCGTCGGGCGCAGCGCCAGTGCCTCATCGAGGCTGTCGACCGCGTGGATGCCTTCGAAGAACACGTCGATGCCTGCGGGACCGGCAACGCGGGTCCGCAGCAGCTGAGGCGCGGCATTCTGGTCCGACGGCATCCGTGCTCCGCCGAAGAAACTTACCGTCCCCGCCGCGAGGCTGCCGAGCGCTGCGGCCACGTCGTCTATCGAATCGACGCAGACGGCCTCGAGGTAGGAACCGAGCACGGTCTCGACGGCACGCTCCCAGCCGGACTCCACCGAGAGCTGCTGTGCCAGTCGAGCATTCGTCCCGAGACCCTGCGAAGTAAGCCAGTCGACGACCTGCCCCTCGCCCTGGCCCAGCGCGGCCCGCTGCAATGCTTCCAGCGAGACGATCCGGCCTTCGAGCGCCTGCGTTTCGCGTCGCGCTGCCAGCGCGGACTCGGCGAGCTCGCGCTCCCTGGCACGATCCTGCTGCAGAGTGCCAGCGAGCTGCGCGACGTGCTCCTTGGCGGCTTCGTGCTCGGCGAGAGATCGGGCCGCGGAACGCTCGGTCTCGGCCAGCGTCGCCGCGACATCTGCAGCCGACAGGCTCGCATGCTCCTGGCTGGCGCGCTCCTTCTGCGTCGCCAGGCGGAGCAGCTGGCTGTCGAGCTCCTCGATGCGGGCCCGCTCCGCCTCGGCTGCCGAAGAAGCCGCACGCAACGAATGGTTGAACGCCTCCCAGCGCTCCTGCCATTCCTGCATCGCCTCCTCCGCGTCACTGAGCGCTGCGGCCGCCGCGTGCTCGCTCTGACGCGCCGACTCGAGCCCCGGCCCGAGTTCGGCGAGCGCCGCCTCGAGCGAGCCGGCCTGCTCACGGTCGCGGGACAGGTGGACCCCGGACTCCTGCTGGCCTCTACCGATCTGCTCGAGTTCCTCGCGCTGTCGCCGCCTGATTTCCCGCGCGTGCTCGATGCCCTGCTCAGCCCGCGATATCTCCGCGCCGATCTCGTAGTACCGGCCCTGAACCTCGGAGAGGACTTCGGCCTGTGAATCGTGCCGCTGGCGTGTACGCTCGATCGCAGCCTCGACCGAGCGCTGCCCGGCCACCGCTGCCTGCAGCGCGGTGTCCCGCTCGGCCAGGATAGTCCGCCTTGCCCCGGATTCGCTCTCCACTTCGCGCAGCCGCAACGCAAGCAGCTCGGCCTGCAGTGTGCGCTCCTCCTGCTTGAGCGCCTGGTAGCGCCGCGCGGTCGCCGCCTGCCTCTGCAGGTGACGGATCTGCTTCTCCACCTCGTCGCGCAGGTCGCCGAGCCGCGCCAGGTTCTCGCGCGTGTGGCCGATGCGGTTCTCGGTCTCGCGGCGCCGTTCCTTGTACTTCGAGATCCCGGCTGCCTCCTCGAGGAAGGCACGCATGTCGTCGGCCCTGGCCTCGATGATGCGCGAGATCATGTTCTGCTCGATGATCGCGTAGCTGCGCGAGCCGAGACCGGTGCCGAGAAACAGCTGTGTGATGTCCTTGCGGCGGCAGCGCGCTCCGTTCAGGAAGTACGAAGAGGTACCGTCGCGGGAGACGACGCGCTTCAGCGCGACTTCGGCGTAGCCCGCATACTCGCCAGCGAGCTTGCCATCCGAGTTGTCGAACACGAGCTCGACCGAGGCGTTGCCAACCGGCTTGCGCGAACTCGAGCCGTTGAAGATCACGTCCGCCATCGAGTCGCTGCGGAGGTTCTTCGCCGAGATCTCCCCCATCACCCAGCGCACGGCATCGATGATGTTCGACTTGCCGCAGCCGTTCGGCCCCACGACACCCACGAGATTGCTCGGGAAGTGGACCATCGTAGGGTCCACGAATGACTTGAAACCGGCCAGCTTGATCTTGGTCAGGCGCATCGAGAATCCATCGAAGGGGGGCGGAAGGGGACAGATCGGGAGTTTAAAAGAAAGTGAACCGGCTCACAGCACCGTCCGACGGCGCCGGCCGTGGCAGGGGCCTCCGACTGGAAGCGTCCGGAACCGGTGGACCCGAGCGCTTCGGTCTGTATAATCCCGCGTCCTTCAAGGAGAGCCCGGAGTAGGAAATGCCCGCCAAGAAACCGTCTGCCAAGGCAAGCAAGGCCGCGAAGACAGTTTCTCCGAAACCCGCGGCGCGCGCGGCAGCCAAGACCAAGGCCAAGCCGAAGGCCAAGGCCGCGGCCCGGGCGCCGAAGCCCAAGGCTGCGGCGCGGCCCAAGGCGGCGAAGACGGCTCGGAAGCCCGCTGCGCCCGCCTCGAAGGCCAAGCGCAAGACGCCGCAGCGCGGAGCGGGGACCGTGGAGGCCGCCGACGCACTGCTCGAAGCCGCCGAGGCGGCCGAGGTCGAGGCCCTCGAGGCTGGAATGAGCCTGCTGTCCGGCCCTCGCAATGTGCAGCCCTACGTTTCGCGCAAGGGCGAGGAGTACATGAGCACGGAGCAGCTCGACCACTTCCGCAACATCCTGTTGACCTGGAAGCAGGACCTCATGCAGGAGGTCGACCGGACGATGCTGCACATGAAGGACGAGGCGGCCAACTTTCCGGATCCGAACGACCGGGCGACCCAGGAGTCGGAGTTCAGCCTCGAGCTGCGCACGCGCGACCGGGAGCGTAAGCTGATCCGCAAGATCGACGAGGCGCTCAAGCGCATCGACGACGGCAGCTATGGCTTCTGCCTGGAGACCGGCGAGCCGATCGGCGTAAAGCGGCTCGAGGCGCGGCCGGTGGCGACGCTCAGCGTCGAGGCGCAGGAGAGGCGTGAGCGGCGCGAGAAGCAGTTCGGCGATCGGGACGACTGGTATCGTTGAGCCCGAGGCGCGGTATCGCGGACGGTTTGCACCTTCCCCGACCGGTCCCCTGCATTTCGGTTCACTGGTCGCTGCGCTGGGCAGCTATCTCGACGCACGCGCTCACGCCGGCGAGTGGCTGCTGCGTGTCGAGGATCTTGATCCCCCGCGGGAAGTGCCGGGCGCAGCAGATGCGATCATCCGCACGCTGGACCGGCTCGGGCTTCACTGGGACGGGCCCATCCTCTACCAGAGTACGCGATCGGACGCCTACGGACTGGCGATCGACCGGCTGGCCGCGCTCGGCCTGACGAGCCGCTGCCGCTGCAGCCGCTCGGCTTTGTCGGCCTTGCCGGAGAACAGGGACCGCTCGCGCGGCGAAGAGCTGTACCATCCTCCCGAATGCGTGCTGCCGCTGGCGGACGAGTCCCATGCGCTGCGCATGCGCGCTCCGGACGAGTGGCTCGAATTCCGGGATCGCAGCCAGGGCGTGCAGCGCGACAACCTTGCGCGCAGTATCGGCGACTTCGTGCTGAAACGACGTGACGGGCTGTTCGCCTACCAGCTCGCGGTCGTCGTGGACGACGCCGCGCAGGGAGTCACGCAGGTCGTGCGGGGGTCCGACCTGCTGCCGAGCACGATCCGACAGATCACCCTGCAGCGGGCATTGGGCCTCCCGGAACCCGGATACATGCATCTCCCACTTGCTGTTGGCGCTGATGGGCTTAAGCTTTCGAAGTCGGACGACGCGCCGGGCCTCGAGCTCGCCAGCCCGGGTGCCCGGCTGGTCGCGGCGCTGGAGTTCCTGCGCCAGGGGCCGCCCAGCGGGCTGGAACACTCGCACCCCGCCGAGGTACTGGGGTGGGCCGTCCGGAACTGGCGACCCGAGCGGTTTGCGGGCCTCGCCTCGCAGCCGGTCGACCGGCGGGTACTGGGGAGCGAAGAAGGAGCGTCATGACGACCAAGACCAGAGGCAAGAAGGCGAAGAGCCCGCAATCCGGAACATCCGGAAGAGCGGAACCCCGGGTCATCCGCAAGTATCCGAATCGCCGACTGTACGATACCGTCGAGAGCCGCTATGTGACGCTCGCCGACGTGCGGCGCCTGGTGATCGAGCGTGTCGACTTCGTCGTGCTCGATCGAAAGACGCAGCAGGACATCACGCGCAACATACTGCTGCAGGTGATCGCAGAGCAGGAAGGCACGGGAGGTGAGGCCCTGATGAGCAGGGACTTCCTCTCGCAGGTCATCCGCAGCTACGGGACCGGGCTGCAGGACTTCGTGGGCCGTTACCTGGACGAGAGCATCAAGCACTTCGCCCGGGAGCAGCGCGAGCTGCGGGACAAGTTCAAGAACGTGGTCGGGCTCGATCCGCTGGAATCGGTGACCAACCTCGCGCAGAAGAACTACCAGCGCTGGAAGGCGCTGCAGGAAGAAGTGTTCAGCCGCCTGCCCGGCCCCTGGGGCCGAGGCGACAAGGACTGATCAGAAAGGGCCCCACAAAGGGGACAGATCTATTTGAAAGAGAAAGGGGACAGATTTATTTCGTTGTGGCGAAAATAAATCTGTCCCCTTTGATCGACACGATCGGCGGGAGAAGTTACTCGTCGACGTTCCTCATCGACAGGCGAACGCGGCCCTGGCGGTCGACCTCCAGCACCTTGACGCGAACGTTATCGCCTTCCTTGAGCTTGTCGCTGACGCGCTCCACGCGCTCATCGGAAATCTGCGAGATGTGAACCAGGCCGTCCTTGCCGGGCAGGATCTGCACGAAGGCGCCGAAATCCATCAGCCTGACGACCTTGCCCTCGTAGATGCGCCCGACCTCGACCTCCGAGGTAATCAGCTCGATGCGACGCTGGGCTTCGCGGCCGGCAGTGCCGTTGACCGAGGCAATCTTGACCGTGCCGTCGTTCTCGATGTCGATCGTCGTGCCGGTTTCCTCGGTGATCGCCCGGATCACCGCACCGCCCTTGCCGATCACCTCACGGATCTTCTCGGGGTCGATCTTCATCGTGATGATGGTCGGCGCCCACTCCGACATCTGCGGACGCGGCGCGCTGATCACCTTGGCCATCTCGCCGAGGATGTGCAGCCGCGCCCTGTTCGCCTGCTCCAGCGCGACCTTCATGATCTCCGGTGTGATGCCCTCGATCTTGATGTCCATCTGCAGAGCGGTCACGCCGTCGGCCGTGCCCGCCACCTTGAAATCCATGTCGCCGAGATGATCCTCGTCGCCGAGGATGTCGGTCAGTACCTGGTAACGCCCGCCCTCGAGCACGAGGCCCATCGCGACGCCAGCCACAGGCGCCTTGATCGGCACGCCGGCGTCCATCAGCGACAGGCTCGTCCCGCAGACGGATGCCATCGAGCTCGAGCCGTTGGACTCAAGCACTTCAGAAACCACGCGGATGACGTAAGGGAACTGCGTCATGTCCGGCATCACCGCATTCACGCCACGCCGTGCGAGGTTGCCGTGGCCGATCTCGCGCCGCTTAGGCGAGCCCATCATGCCGGTTTCACCGACCGAGAACGGCGGGAAGTTGTAATGCAGCATGAAGGGTTCGCGCCGCTCGCCCGCGAGCGCATCGATGATCTGCGCGTCGCGGCCGGTGCCGAGCGTCGTCGTGACCAGCGCCTGGGTCTCGCCGCGCGTGAACAGCGCCGAGCCGTGGGTTCGCGGCAGCAACCCGGTCTGCACCGTGATCGGGCGCACGGTCTGCATGTCGCGCCCGTCGATGCGCGGCTCGCCAGCGAGGACGCGGCGGCGTACCAGGTTGTACTCGAGCGTGCCGAGTTCTGCAGCGACCTTCTTCGGCTCGAACTTGGGCGAATCGCCGCCCGCGAGCTCAGCGAGCACCGCCTGCTTGATCTCACCGATTCGGCCGTAACGCAGCTGCTTCTCGGTGATCTTGTACGCCTCGCCGAGGTCCGCCTCGGCCAGCTTCGCCACGGCAGCCTCGAGTGCAGCGTCAGCTTCCGGCGCCTTCCAGTCCCAGGCCGGCTTGCCAGCCTCGGCGGCGAGTTCCTTGATGGCCGCGATAGCGGACTGCATCTGCTCGTGGCCGAACACGACCGCGCCGAGCATCACGTCCTCGGAGAGCATCTTCGCCTCGGACTCGACCATCAGAACTGCGTCCGCCGTGCCGGCAACGACCAGGTCGAGCAGCGAGTCCTGCAGCTGCTGGGCCGTGGGGTTGAGCACGTACGCGCCCTCCCGATAGCCGACCTTCGCAGCTCCGATGGGCCCGCCGAACGGGATGCCCGAGAGCGCGAGCGCGGCCGAAGCGCCCAGCATTGCCGGAATGTCGGAGTCGATTTCCGGGTCCAGCGACAGCACCGTCGCGACCACCTGCACTTCGTTGCGGAAGCCCTC
>DATIRA010000266.1:0-2106 GCA_035470225.1 Steroidobacteraceae bacterium
CGACCCCTGTGGTATGCTCACGCCCCTTGTCCCTCTGATTCACCAGACCGCAAATGGCCCGAATTACCGTTGAAGACTGCCTGCAGAACGTACCGAACCTGTTCCAGCTAGTGCTGGTGGCCGCGAAGCGCGCGCGCCGGCTGGCGAACGGCGCCGAGGCTACGCTGGACTGGGAGAACGACAAGCCGACCGTGCTGGCACTGCGGGAAGTGGCGGCGGGCCACGTGGGCCTCGAGATCCTCGAGGAGCCGGATCGCCCGCCGCAGGAACTGCTGCCCGAGCCTGAGTTCATGGGCGAGCTCCGGGCGCCGCAGATCGGTCTGGGAGACTGATCCCCGGCCCAGGGCCTGAGCCATGGACGTCACGTCTTCCCTGCGCAGCCTGCTGCCGTACGGAAGACGCTCCATCGGCATCAGCCAGCTGATCGCCAAGCTAGAGACCTACCTTCCCGCCCAGGAGATCGAGCGGGTCGAGGAGGCCTATGAGTTTGCGCACGAGGCGCACAAGGGGCAGCGTCGCCGCTCCGGCGAGCCCTACATCACGCACCCGGTCGCCGTGGCCGGCTTGCTCGCTGACCTCCGGCTCGATTCGCAGACGCTGATCGCAGCGATCCTCCACGACGTGATGGAGGACACCACGACCGCGAAGGACGAGATCACCGGGCGCTTCGGTGCCGAAGTGGCCGAACTCGTCGACGGCGTCAGCAAGCTCGACCAGATCCAGTTCAAGAGCCGAGCCGAGGCGCAGGCCGAGAGCTTCCGCAAGATGCTGCTGGCGATGGTGCGGGACATCCGCGTCATCATGGTCAAGCTGGCCGACCGGACGCACAACATGCGCACGCTGGGCGCGATGCCGCCGGCCAAGCGGCGCGCGATCGCCAGGGAGACACTGGAAATCTATGCGCCGATCGCGAACCGGCTGGGCATGTACGCGATCAAGCGGGAACTCGAGGATCTCGGTTTCCGGGCACTTTATCCGAGGCGCTGCAAGGTCATCGAGGCCGCCGTCCGTCAGGCCAAGGGGAACCAGAAGCAGTTCGTCGGACGGATAGCCGCGTCGCTGCAAGCCGCGCTGGAGAAGGCCGGCATCGAAGGCACGGTCGAAGGGCGCGAGAAGGACGTCTACAGCATCTACCAGAAGATGCGCCGCAAGAAGGTATCGCTGAACGAGATCGTGGACGTGTACGGCTTCCGCATCGTCGTCGACAGCGCGGACACCTGCTACCGGACGATCGGCGTCGTGCACAGCGTGTACAAGCCGATGCCGGGGCGCTTCAAGGACTACATCGCCATCCCGCGGGTCAACGGCTACCAGTCGCTGCATACGACGCTGTTCGGCCCGAACGGGACGCCGATCGAAGTGCAGATCCGCACCGCGGAAATGCACTCGGTCGCCGAGTCCGGCATCGCCGCCCACTGGCAGTACAAGAGCGGCGAGGGCAGCTCACGCTCGCAGAGCGACGACGCGCGCAAGTGGCTGCAGCAACTGATCGAGATCCAGCAGGGCGGCAATTCAGAGGAGTTCCTCGAGAGCGTCAAGGTCGACCTGTTCCCCGACAAGGTCTACGTGTTCACGCCGAAGGGCGACATACGGCGACTGCCCAGGGGCGCGACCTGCGTGGATTTCGCCTACGCGGTGCACACCGGCGTGGGGGACCGCTGCGTGGCGGCCAAGGTGGATCGCCGGCTCGTGCCGTTGCGCACGCCGCTGCGCAATGGCCAGACCGTCGAGATCATCACCGCGAAGGGAGCGACGCCCAACCCGGGCTGGGTCAATTTCGTCGTGACCGCCAAGGCGCGCGCGGCGATCCGCCAGTACCTGAAGAACCTCAAGCGTAGCGAGGCCGTGGATCTCGGCCGCCGCCTGGTCAACCAGGCGCTGGAGGAATTCTCGCTGAGCCTGCGCAAGATCCAGGGCGAGACGCTCGACGACCTGGTGCAGGACCTCGGACTCAAGGAACGGGATGACCTGTTCGAGCGGGTCGGGCTGGGCGAGCGCATGGCGCCGCTGGTGGCGCGGCGCCTATTGCCGGAACAGCCCGAGGAGACCGTCGAAGGCTCGTCTGGGCCGCTGGCCATCGCCGGTACCGAGGGCCTGGTCGTCAGC
>DATIRA010000267.1:0-3208 GCA_035470225.1 Steroidobacteraceae bacterium
AACCCTGAAACGACCACGGTGCTCGGCCGCCGGGCCGAGGACCGCGCGCTCGCTCACCTCGAGCAACACGGCCTGCGCCTGCTCGAGCGGAACTACCGCTGTCGCGGTGGCGAGATCGACCTGGTGATGATGGAAGGCACGACGCTGGTGCTGGTGGAGGTCCGTTCGCGATCGAACGCCGGCTTCGGTAGTGCCGCGGAAACGGTCGGAGCGCGCAAGCAGGCACGCATAGCGCTCGCAGCGCGTCACCTGCTGCGCACGCGCCAGCAACTGCGCCGTCTGCGCGCCCGCTTCGACGTGGTCGCGCTCGATCCCGGTGATTCTCCCGGCGAATTCCGGGTGAGCTGGATTCGGGATGCTTTTCGAGTGCGCGGATAGGAATGACCCGGCGGGCCTGGGGACCAGGGACCAGGGACTAGGGACTAGGGACTAGCAACTAGTTACTAGTTACTAGTTACTAATTCTTGGACCCTACTTCACCACCTTCAGCGCCGGGCGCTTGCGCTCTCCGCCGCCCGGCGACGGCGGGCCCTCGCCCTGCGGCGCACCCTCGGGCGGGCCCGGGGGCGGGTCGCCCTGCTCCTCGGTGAAGATCATCCCCTGCCCTGTTTCGCGGGCGTAGATCGCGAGCACGGCGTCGATCGGCACGTGCACGTCCGTCGGTGTGCCGCCGAACCGGCCGCTGAACGCGACGCCGGCCTCGTCCATGCGCAGCCCGGCCGTGGCCTGCCAGCTGATGTTAAGGATGATCTTGCCGTCGCTCACGTAGGCACGAGGCACCTCGACCGCCTCGGCGCCCGCATCGACGACCAGGTGCGGCGTGCAGTTGCTGTCGCTGATCCATTCGTGCATCGCGCGCAGCAGGTAGGGCTTGCGCGGTTTCAACCGCGCATCTCCCGCTCCTGCTCGCTCAGGCTGGCCTGGAACGAGGGCCGCGCGAAGGCCCGGTCGCAGTAGCGGGCGATCGCCTGCGCCTCGGCGGGCAGGTCGATGCCCCAGTGCCCGAGTCGCCAGAGGATCGGCGTGACCGCGGCGTCGAGCAGCGAGAACTGGTCGGCCAGGAACCAGGGCTTGACGCGAAAGATCGGCTCCGACGCGAGCAGGCTCTCCTGCAGGATCTTGCGCTGCCGCTGTGCCTCGCGGCCGTCGCCGCGCTCGAGCGCCTCGGCGCAGCCGTACCAGTCGTTCTCGATCCGGTGCAGTGCGATGCGTGCCTGCGCCTTCGCGACCGGGTCGCTCGGGAACATGGCCGGATGCGGGAAGCGCTCGTCGAGGTACTCGCCGATGATGCCCGGCTGGTAGACCACGAGGTCGCGGTCCACCAGCGTCGGCACCGACTGGTAGGGGTTGAGGTCGAGCAGGTCCTCGGGCGGATGCCCCGGAACGACCTCCACCACGCGCACCTGGAGACCTTTCTCCTCGAGCACGATCCGGACGCGATGGCTGCCCGGATCATCGCGGCGGGAGTAGAGGGTCAGCACGCCCTGGCGGTCGTCGTCTTCATGGTGTCTGCAGCCCGGCAGCCCCGCCTACTTGACGTCCTTCCAGAATTCCTTCTTCAGCGCCCAGGCGATCAGCGTGAAGACGATCAGGAAGGCGATGACCGGGAAGCCCAGCGACCGGCGCTGCATCTGCGCCGGCTCGGCGATGTACTCGAGGAAGTTGACCGTGTCGCGCACGAACTCGTCGAACTCCTCGGTCGTCATCGAGCCGGGAGAGGCCAGTGCGAACTCCTTGAAGTGCTTCTGCGCGACGCCCTGCGCGTCCATCTCCCCTTCCCAGACCGCCTCCTGGTAGCCCTGCAGCGTCCAGAGCACGTGCGGCATCGCCGTGCCGGGCAGTGCCAGGTTGTTGACCCCGGTCGCCTTGGCCGGGTCGAGGTAGAACGAACGCAGAAAGGTGTAGACGTAGTCGGTGCCGCGGCTGCGCGCGATCAGCGTCAGGTCGGGCGGCTGGACGCCGAACCAGCGCTTCGCGTCGTCGGCGTTCATCGCGCTGCGCATCGTGTCGTGCGGGCGCTCTCCGGTGAACATCAGGTTATCGACCAGTTGCTCGTCGGTGAGGCCGATGTCCGCGGCGAGCCGGTTGTAGCGGACGTACCGCGCCGAGTGGCAACCCAGGCAGTAGTTGACGAAATTGGCCGCGCCGCGCTGCAGCGAGGCCGTGTTCGTCACGTCGTTGTTCGCGTGCTCTAGGTGGGCACCACCGCCGGCGGCCAGCGCCGGCAGCGGAATCGTCGCAGCGATCAGGGCCAGGAGCTTAGTGCGCATGATACGTGACCCTCGTCGGCACGGGCTTCGTCCGGTCAATGCTCGAATACCAGGGCATCAGCAGGAAGAACGCGAAGTACACGGCCGTGAACAGCCGCGCCAGGTTCGTGTACAGCGGCGTCGGCGGCTGCAGCCCGAGGAAGCCGAGCGCGACGAAGCTGATCGCGAACGCGATCAGGAAGAACTTGAAGATCGGCCCGCGGTAGCGGATCGACTTCACCTTGCCGCGGTCGAGCCAGGGGAGGAAGAACAGGATCATCACGGCCGCGCCCATCAGCGCGACGCCCATCAGCTTGTTCGGCACCGCGCGCAGGATCGCGTAGAACGGCGTGAAGTACCACACCGGCGCGATGTGCTCCGGCGTCTGCAGCGGGTTCGCGGGCTCGAAGTTCGCGTGCTCGAGGAAGTAGCCGCCCATCGTCGGCGCGAAGAACACGACCAGGCAGAACAGGATCAGGAACACGCCGACGCCGACGATGTCCTTGACCGTGTAGTACGGGTGGAACGGGATGCCGTCGAGCGGGATCCCGTCGGGCCCTTTCACTTTCTTGATCTCGACGCCGTCCGGATTGTTCGACCCGACCTCGTGCAGCGCCATCAGGTGCGCGATGACCAGGAAGACCAGCGCGAACGGAATCGCGACCACGTGCAGCGCGAAGAAGCGGTTCAGCGTGACGTCGGATATGAAGTAATCGCCGCGGATCCACTCGGTCAGCGCGTTGCCGACGTAGGGAATCGCGCCGAACAGGTTGATGATGACCTGCGCGCCCCAGTAGGACATCTGTCCCCAGGGCAGCACGTAGCCCATGAAGGCCTCGGCCATCAGCGCGAGGTAGATCAGCATGCCGAATATCCAGACCAGTTCCCGCGGCGCCCGATGGGAGCCATACAGGAAACTGCGGAACATGTGCAGGTAGATCAGAATGAAGAAGAACGAT
>DATIRA010000268.1:0-2856 GCA_035470225.1 Steroidobacteraceae bacterium
GCGGAGCGCGTGCTGCGCCTGCCTGCCGTCGCAGACAAGACTTTCCTGGTGACGATCGGCGACCGGTCGGTCGGCGGAATGATCCACCGCGACCAGATGGTGGGTCCCTGGCAGGTTCCGGTCAGCGACGTGGCCGTGACCATCAACGACTACTTCGGCTACCGCGGCGAGGCCATGGCCATCGGCGAGCGAACGCCGCTGTCGCTGCTCGATCCGGCGGCGGCGGCCCGTATGGCCGTCGGTGAGGCGGTGACCAACATCGCGGCCGCTGACATCGGGCGGTTGTCGGACGTGCGTCTTTCGGCGAACTGGATGGCGGCCTGCGGCGAGCCCGGTGAGGACGCCGACCTGTTCGACGCGGTGCGCGCCGTGGGCGAGGAGTTCTGCCCGGCGCTCGGGATAGCGATTCCGGTCGGCAAGGACTCGCTGTCGATGCGGACAGCCTGGAACGAGGCCGGCGAGGAGCGCAGAGTCGTCGCGCCGGTGTCGCTGATCGTTTCGGCGTTCGCTCCGGTCGAGGACGTCCGGCGCGGCTTGACGCCGGAGCTGCGCCGGGTCGGCGCGCCGACGCGATTGCTGCTGATCGATCTCGGCGCCGGGCGCAATCGCCTCGGCGGCTCCTGCCTGGCGCAGGTCTACGGGCGCATCGGCAGGGAGGCGCCGGATTGCGAGGACCCGTCCCGGTTGCTGGCCTGCTTCGAGGCCCTCGGTCGCCTGCGGCGCGAGGGACTGCTGCTGGCTTGTCACGATCGCTCCGACGGCGGACTGTTCGTCACGCTGTGCGAGATGGCCTTCGCGGGACATTGTGGGCTCGAGGTGGAGCTCGAGGCGGGGGATGCGCGACAGGCGCTCGGCGAACTGTTCGCCGAGGAGCTCGGTGTCGTGCTGCAGATCGAGGCGTCCCGCGAGGCCGAGGTGATGACCGTGCTGCGTGCCGCGGGGCTCGATGAGCTGAGCCGTGTCGTTGCGCAGGTGACCGATGAGGACTCGATCCGGTTCCATGACGGATCGGGCGAGCTGTTGCATGCGACGCGCAGCGAGTTGCGCGCGATCTGGTCCGAGACTTCGTTCAGGATGCAGTCGCTGCGCGATAACCCGGAGTGCGCAGCGGAGGAACGCGCGCGTGCCGTCGATCCCTCCGATCCCGGCCTCTTCGCGCGTCTGTCGTTCGACCCCGCCGAGGACGTCGCGGCCCCGTACCTGTCATCCGGCGCCCGCCCCAGGGTGGCGATCCTGCGCGAGCAGGGCGTCAACAGCCACAGCGAGATGGCCGCGGCCTTCGACCGTGCCGGCTTCGAGCCCGCCGACGTGCACATGACCGACCTGATCGCGGGCAGAGTGTCGCTGGACAGCTTCAATGGACTGGTCGCCTGCGGCGGTTTCTCGTACGGCGATGTGCTGGGTGCCGGCGAGGGATGGGCCAAGTCGATACTGTTCAACGCCGGCCTTCGGGAGCGGTTCACGGAGTTCTTCGCGCGGAGCGACAGCTTCTCGCTGGGTGTCTGCAACGGCTGCCAGATGATGTCGGCGCTGAAGGACCTCATTCCGGGCACTTCTCACTGGCCGCGTTTCGTCCGTAACCGCTCCGAACAGTTCGAGGGCCGTGTAGCGCTGGTCGAGGTGCTGCCCACGCCGTCGGTCTTTTTCACAGGCATGTCGGGTTCGGTCCTGCCGATCGCCGTGGCGCACGGGGAAGGGCGTGCGGAGTTCGCGAATCCAGCCGCGGCGGAGCAGTGCGCCGCCAGCGGCCTGGTCAGCCTGCGCTACGTGGACAATTCGGGTGCCGCGACCGAGCGTTACCCTGCCAATCCGAACGGCTCTCCATTCGGGATCACCGGGCTCAGCTCGGAGGACGGCCGGGCGACGATCCTGATGCCGCATCCGGAGCGTGTGTTCCGCACGGTCCAGAATTCCTGGTATCCGCGCGAGTGGGGCGAGGATGGCGGGTGGCTGCGCATGTTCCGCAACGCCCGAGCCTGGGTCGACTGAAGGCAGCCGGCAGCCTGCTGATGGTGCGCTGCTGGGTATTTGCGCCGTGCCGGGCCCTGCGGCATCCTGAGCGCCCATGCCGCTGACATTCCTGGATTTCGAGCAGCCGATCGCCGAGCTCGAGGCGAAGATCGACGAGCTGCGATTCGTTTCCTCGGACTCCGAGATCAACATCGGTGAGGAGATCGCGCGGCTGAAGGCGAAGAGCCGGGCACTGACCACCAGCATCTTCGCCAACCTGGCCCCCTGGCAGGTGGTGCAGCTCGCGAGGCATCCGCAGCGACCCTACACGCTCGACTACGTTGCGATGATCTGCGAGGAATGGCAGGAACTGCACGGCGACCGGATGTACGCGGACGACAAGGCCATCGTCGGCGGTCTGGCCAGGTTAGACGGCCGCTCCGTGATGCTCATCGGTCACCAGAAGGGTCGCGACACGAAGGAAAGGGTGCGCCGCAATTACGGCATGCCCAGGCCGGAGGGCTACCGCAAGGCGCTACGGCTGATGAAGCTCGCGGAGCGCTTCGGGTTGCCCGTCATCACGCTGATCGACACGCCTGGGGCTTATCCCGGCGTGGGTTCCGAGGAACGCAACCAGAGCGAAGCGATCGCGCGCAACCTGTTCGAGATGTGCACGCTGAATGTGCCGATCATCACGGCCGTGATCGGCGAGGGCGGCTCGGGCGGCGCGCTCGCGATCGGCGTGGCGGATCGGATCCTGATGCTCGAGTACGCGATCTACTCGGTGATCTCGCCCGAGGGCTGCGCGTCGATCCTCTGGAAGGATCAGAAGGAGGTCGAGGCGGCGGCGCGCGAGCTGCGGCTCACCGCGGCGGACCTGATCTCGTTCGGCATTGCGGACGAGGT
>DATIRA010000269.1:0-3285 GCA_035470225.1 Steroidobacteraceae bacterium
ACCGCCGGTTGAGCCCGCGGATGATATTCATGGCCGGGCTCCCTATAGTCAACGCTGCGCCGCAGCCAGTCGCGGCGCGGGAGCCGTCACCGGGTCATGTCAGCAAAGCCGAGCAAACGGAACGCCACAGCACGGGAGGCGGCCAACCGCGAGGAACCGCCGCCGCGTCCGCCAGCAGCGCGTGCATGGCTCGCGGCAGGCCTCGTCGCCGCGCTCGGCCTCGGCGCGGTGATCTGGTATTTCGGCACGCTGCGCGACCTGCCCTCCGGCATGAACGGCACCGCCCCGGTGGTGCCCGCCGCCAGCGAGGTCTCGCCCGAGTTCGTGGGCTCGCAGGCCTGCGCGGGCTGTCATGCAGCGGAATATGAGGCCTGGCAGGGATCGCATCACCAGCTCGCGATGCAGCCGGCGGGCGAGGCCAGCGTGCTCGGGGACTTCGCGGATGCCAGCTTCGAGCATTTCGGCGTACAGACGCGCTTCTTCCGCGACGACGGGCGGTTCATGGTCAACACCGAGGGCCCGGACGGGCAGACGGCCGATTTCCAGGTACAACACACTTTCGGGGTCTATCCGCTGCAGCAATACCTGATCGAGCTGCCCGGAGGCCATCTGCAGGCGCTGACGATCGCCTGGGACAGCCGACCCGCCGACCAGGGCGGCCAACGCTGGTTCAGCCTGTATCCGGACGAGAGGATCGGTCACGACGACGAGTTGCACTGGACCGGCCGTCAGCAGAACTGGAACTACATGTGCGCGGACTGCCACTCGACAGACCTGCAAAAGAACTACGATGCCGACGCCAACAGCTACGCAACCACCTGGTCGGAGATCAGCGTCGGCTGCGAGGCCTGTCACGGACCGGGCTCGGTTCATGTCGAGCTCGCCACGCGCGCTGCAAAGGCCGGCCTGCGACCCGCGCAAAGCGGCCTCACGGTGATGCTGGACGAACGACGTGGCGTGAGCTGGAGCATCGACCCGACGACGGGCAATGCGACCCGCAGCCAGTCCCGCAGCTCCGAGCGCGAGCTGGCGGTGTGCGGACAGTGCCACTCTCGCCGCGGCCAATTCTCCAATGAATACCGCGCCGGCGAACCGCTCACGGACCACTATCTGCCGGCCCTGCTGACGGACGGGCTCTACTACCCGGACGGGCAGCAGCGCGACGAGGTCTACAAATGGGGCTCGTTCCTCTCGAGCCGCATGTACGCGCAGGGCGTCACCTGCTCCGACTGTCACGATCCGCACACGCAGCAGCTCCGCGCCGACGGCAACACCATCTGCGCGCAGTGCCATCTCGCCTCGAAGTACGACTCACCCAAGCACCACTTCCACGCGGCCGGGACGGCTGGCGCAGCCTGCACCGCCTGCCACATGAAAAGCGAAACATACATGGTGGTGGACCCGCGGCACGACCACAGCTTCCGGATTCCGCGCCCCGACCTCGCCGCGCAGCTCGGCACGCCTGATGCCTGCACCGGCTGTCATGCGGATCGCACCGGCGAGTGGGCAGCAGCCGAGATCCGCAGCCGGTATCCGCAGCCGAAGACCGGTTTCCAGGACTTCGCCGAGGCGTTCTCGCTGGCCGACCGGGACGATCCGCGCGCGGCCTATCCGCTGCTGCAGGTCGCGGCCAATCCGGCCGAGTCTGCGATCGCGCGGGCCTCGGCGCTATCCCGGATCGCCCGCCGACCCACACGCGAGGGGATGGCCGTCGCAATGTCGGCGCTGAAGGACCCGAGCCCGCTGGTACGCCGCGCTGCGCTCGAGGTGATCGAGCAGCTGGCTCCGCTCGATCGCCGCAGCGCGCTGCCGCTGCTCGCGGATCCCTCCCGGATCGTCCGGTTGCAGGCGGCCCATGTGCTGGCACCGCTCGCGGCCGATGCCATCGGCGAGGACCATCGAGAGGCATTCGAGCGGGCGTCGGCAGAATACGTCGCGGCCGAGCGCTTCAATGCCGACCGTCCCGAGAACCGCAGCAACCTCGGTGGCTACCTGCTGCTGCGGGGCGATTACGGCGGCGCCGAGGCCGAGTATCGCGCCGCGCTCGCCCTCGACGCCCGTTACGTCCCGGCCTGGGTCAACCTGGCGGACCTGAAGCGCAACGAGCAGCTCGAAGCGGAGGCGGAGGCCGTGCTGAGGGAAGGCCTGCAGCTGTTGCCCGGGGATCCCGCGCTGCACCATGCGCTGGGACTCTCGCTGGTGCGCCAGCAGCGGCCCGAGGAAGCCATCGTCGAGCTGCGCGAGGCCGCCGAGCAGGCACCCGACAACACCCGCTTTGCGTACGTCTACGCGGTGGGGCTGCACTCCCAGGGGGCCCGGACCCGGGCCATCACGGTGCTCGAGCAGGCGCTCGAGCGCGCGCCGAACGACATCGAGCTGCTGTCCGCGCTCGCAAGCTTTCATGCCGAGGGCGGCGAGCTCGCGCGCGCACGGGCGTACGCGGAGCAGCTGCGGGACCTGCTTCCCGGAGACCCAGGAGTCGAGGAGTTGCTGCGCTCGCTCGGACCGCCGGTGGACTGACCGCCACGAACCCCTCGGATCTGATGCGCTTGTGCCGGGCAGAAGTTCCCAGTCGCAGCGGCCTCAGCCCAGCGACTTTGCCCGGCGCGCAATTTCCCGCGACTCGACGACCGTGACACCGCGCGGTTCCTTCAGCGCGAGGGCTACCATCGCGCGGGCGATCTCGCGTGCCTCGACGGGACTCCAGCCGGCCGGCGCGAAGCGCAGCAGTCGCCCACCGAGCTTCTCCAGCGGACGCCACTCGGCCCGCTCGCCGGCGATCAGTGACGGCCGGAAGATACCGAGGCTCGGCCAGTCCATGAGCCTCAGCCCCTGCTCGAGCTCGCCCTTGACTCGGGAGTAAAAGAAAGGCGAGCCGGGGCTCGCGCCGAGCGCGCTGACGATCGAGAAATGAAGCGCGCCCCGTTGCCGCGCCAGCTCCGCGAGCCGCCGCGGGTACTCGTAGTCGACCTCGCGAAACCTCTGCTGCGAACCCGCCTTGCGGATCGTCGTGCCAAGCGCGCAGAAGACGTGCTCGCCGGCGAGTGCCGGTCCGACGGAATCGAGATCGGAAAAATCGGCGACGATCTGCCGCACTTTCGGATGCCGGGCCACCTCACCGAGCTCGCGCCGCGCCAGCACGATCACCTCGCCGTATTCAGGCCGTGCCAGCAGGCACTCGAGACACTCGCCACCGACCAGTCCCGATGCGCCCGCCAGTATCGCCGTACGAACATTCGGTTTCATGCCGGGAGGCACCGATTCGAGTGAACTGGCATGCGAACG
>DATIRA010000270.1:0-10700 GCA_035470225.1 Steroidobacteraceae bacterium
TGCCGGACCTGGTCGGCGAACTCTCCGCAATCCGCGGCGCGGATGACATCGCGCTGACGACGAACGGGATCCTGCTGGCCCAGCACGCCGCGGAACTGAAGGCGAACGGCCTGCAGCGCGTCACGGTCAGCCTCGACTCACTCGACCCAGCGGTCTTCGAGCGGATGAGCGGCGGCTTCGGCGGGCTCGACCAGGTGATCGAGGGCATAGAGGCGGCGATCGAGGCCGGACTCACGCCGGTCAAGATCAACACGGTCGTGCAGCGCGGCGTGAACGAGGATTCCGTGCTGCCGCTGCTCGAGCGGTTTCGCGGGACCGGCGTCATCGTCCGGCTGATCGAGTACATGGACGTCGGCAACCGCAATCACTGGCAACCCGACCAGGTCGTCCACTCTGCGCGACTGCTCGAGCAGATTCGCAGCCACTGGCAGGTGACTGCACTGCCGGGCAGCTATCGCGGCGAGGTCGCGGAGCGCTACCGCTACGATGACGGTGCCGGAGAGCTCGGCTTCATCTCTTCGGTGAGCACGCCCTTCTGCGGCGACTGCAGCCGCGCCCGGCTGTCCTCGGAAGGCCGGTTCTACACCTGCCTGTTCGCCACGCAGGGTCTCGACCTGCGTGCGCTGCTGCGCGGTGGCGCGAGCGACGAGGAACTCGTTGCCCGGATCCGCCAGGGCTGGTCCGTCCGCGCCGACCGCTACAGCGAGCTGCGCGAACAGCTCCGCCGCAAGGAGCAGCCCCTTAACAAGATCGAGATGAACTACATCGGCGGGTGAGCGAATGCTGAGCCACGTGGACGAGGCCGGGCATCCGGCGATGGTGGACGTGAGCGGCAAGGCCGTCACCCGGCGCACGGCCGTAGCCGAGACGCGGGTGCGGTTTCCAGCCGACGTTGCGGCGGCCTTGCGGACGTCCGGATTCGCGACCAGCAAGGGGCCGGTGTTCCAGACGGCGATCATCGCCGGCGTGATGGGCGCCAAGCGCACGCACGAGCTGATCCCGTTCTGCCACCCGCTCGGCCTCGAGAACTGCCGCGTGGAAATCGAGATGAACGACCGTGACGAAGCGGTGATCCGCTGCAGCGTCTCGGTGCACCACAAGACCGGTGTCGAGATGGAGGCCCTCACGGGCGCGTCGGTCGCGGCGCTTACGGTCTACGACATGTGCAAGGCACTTTCCCACGAGATGCTGATCGGCGACACGCGGCTGCTCGAGAAGCACGGCGGACGCCGCGACGTGGGCGCGGAGGCGGCGCCGAAATGAGGCAGGTTCAAGTGCGCTACTTCGCCGCGCTGCGCGAGCAGGCGGGCGTCAGCGAGGAGCAACTCGAGACCGGCGCCGCGACGCCGGCCGAGCTCTACGAGGAGCTGCGCCTGCGCCATGGCATGCAGCTACCAGCCACGATGCTGCGCGTCGCAGTCAACGAGGAATTCGTCGAGTGGTCGCGGCCGCTCGCGAGCGGTGACCGTGTCGTGTTCATCCCTCCAGTGGCGGGCGGCTGATGCAGAAGTTCTCTTTCAGCTCCGCGACCCTGTACCCCGACCGGTACCGCGAGGCGCTCGCAGACCCGGCCTCGGGCGGCTATGCCAGCTTCGAGGGCTGGGTGCGGGACAACAACGAGGGCAAGCGCGTACTGCGGCTCGAGTACGAGGCTTTCGAGGAACTCGGCCTGAAGGAGGGCGAGCGCATCGTCGAGGAGGCCATCCGCCGCTACGGCGTTCAGAAGGCCGCCTGCGTGCATCGCGTCGGCGACCTCGCGATCGGCGAGCTGGCCGTCTGGGTGGGCGTCAGCTCGGGTCACCGCGGCGAGGCCTTCGCGGCCTGCCGTTACATCATCGACGAGGTCAAGCACCGGGTGCCGATCTGGAAGAAGGAGCACTACCTGGACGGCGACTCGGGATGGGTCAACTGCGAGCGTTGCGCCGAGGCGGCGCACGAGCACGCACACGATCACGATCACGGGCCCGTCAGGGCCTGACCTGCCCCTTCCCCCGCACGACGTACTTGTAACTGACGAGTTGCTCGACGCCCACCGGGCCGCGGGCATGAAATCGGTCCGTCGAGATCCCGATCTCCGCGCCCATCCCGAACTCACCGCCGTCGGCGTACTGGGTCGATGCGTTGTGCAGCACGATCGCGCTGTCGACGCGCGACAGGAAACGCTCCGCCGCAGCCGGGTCCTCGGTGACGATGGACTCGGTGTGTGCCGAGCCGTAGCGGGCGATGTGCTCGATCGCCTCGTCCACGCCATCGACGACGTGGGCCGCGATGATCGCGTCGAGGTACTCGGTGCGCCAGTCCTCCTCGGTGGCGGGCACGACCCGCGGGTCCGCCTGCTGCACGCGCTCGTCGCCGCGGACCTCGCAGCCGGCGTCCAGCAGCTCGCGCACGATCGGCTTGAGGTGCGTGCCGAGGCAGGCCTCATCGATCAGCAGCGTCTCCGCTGCGCCGCAGATCCCGGTACGCCTGAGCTTCGCGTTGCGGACGATCTCCCGCGCCATGCGCAGGTCCGCGGCACCGTCCACGTACACGTGGCAGTTGCCCTCGAGGTGCCCGATCACGGGCACCCGGGCGTCCTGCTGCACCCGGGCGATCAGGCTCTTGCCGCCGCGCGGCACGACGACATCGACGTAGTCGGTCATCCCCGACAGCATGTGACCGACCGCGGCCCGGTCCGTGGTCGGCACGAGCTGTATGCATGCCTCGGGCAGTTCCGCAGCTGCGAGTCCTTCGACCAGGCAGGTATGAATCGCGCGGCTCGAGTGCAGGCTCTCGCTGCCGCCGCGCAGGATCGCGGCATTGCCGGACTTCAGGCACAGCGCGCCGGCGTCGCAGGTCACGTTCGGGCGGCTCTCGTAGATGATGCCGATCACTCCGAGCGGCACGCTGACCCGCTGTATCAGCAGGCCGTTCGGCCTGCGCCATTCGGCCAGCACCCGGCCGACCGGGTCGTCGAGCGCAGCGATGTCCTCCACGCCGCGCGCCATGCCCTCGATCCGCGCCTCGTCGAGCGCCAGGCGGTCGAGCGCGGCGCGGCCGAGCCCCGCGGCCCGGGCCGCGTCGAGATCGGTGCGATTCGCGGCCAGGATGTCGTCCGCCCGCCGGCGCAGCGACTGCGCAGCGGCGCCGAGGGCACGGTTCTTCTGCGGCCCGGACGCACGCGCCAGCACCCGCGCCGCGTCGACCGCAGCGCGACCCATGCCGTCCATCAGTGCAGCGATGTCCTGCGAGCTCATATGCGGACCAGATCGTCTCGATGGATCATCTCGTCGCGGCCCCGGTAGCCGAGCAGACCCTCCAGCTCCCCGCTCTTGCGGCCGCGGATCAGCAGTGCTTCCCGGCTCGAGTATGCCGCGAGGCCGCGCGCGATCTCCACACCCGCGGGTCCGCGCACGATGACCACGTCCCCCTTGTCGAACCTGCCGATCACGTTCACGACGCCGGCCGGCAGCAGGCTGCGACCGTCGCCGAGCGCGCGAGCCGCGCCCTCGTCGACGTGCAGCTCGCCGGCAGGCTTCAACAGGCCCGCGATCCATTGCTTGCGCAGCGTCACCGGCGAGGCAGCCGCCTCGAACCAGGTGCAGCGCGCGCCTGACTCGATGTTGCTGAGCGGATTGTGCTCCCGGCCGGCCGCGATGCACATGTGACAACCCGCCGCGACGGCGATCTTCGCCGCGAGCAGCTTCGTGACCATGCCGCCCGACCCCACGTCCGAGACCGATCCCCCGGCCATGGCCTCAATCTCAGGAGTGATCGCCTCGACGAGCGGGACGAGGCTCGCGTGGCGGTCGCGCCGCGGGTCGGCGGTGTACAGCCCGTCCACGTCGGAGAGCAGCACCAGCGCGTCGGCGCTGACCATCTGTGCGACCCTCGCAGCGAGGCGGTCATTGTCTCCATAGCGGATCTCGGCCGTAGCGACCGTGTCGTTCTCGTTGATGACGGGAACGGCGCCGAGCCGCAGCAGCGTCGTCAACGTGTTGCGCGCATTCAGGTACCGTCGCCGCTCCTCGGTGTCGCCCAGCGTGAGAAGGACCTGCGCCACGGCGAAGCCGTGCTGCTCGAGCACCTCCTTCCAGGCGTGCGCGAGCCGGATCTGTCCGGCGGCCGCCGCAGCCTGGCTCTCCTCGAGGCGCAGTCGGCCGCCGGGCAGCCCGAGCTGCCGCCGGCCGAGCGCGATCGCGCCGGAGGAGACGACCACGACCTCCTGGCCGCGCGCGCGCAGCGCTGCAATATCGTCCGCCAGCGATTCGAGCCAGCCGCGGTTGACCCGGCCACTGCCCGCCTCAGCGAGCAGCGCCGAGCCGACCTTGACGACGACCCGGCGCGCTGTGGACAGCCGCGGACCGCCGGCGGCGGCGCCTGGCTTCATGCGAAATAGAGCTGTTCGTCGCTCAGGCTCATCAGCCCCTCGGCACCAGCCCTGGCCGCCGCGGCATGCGCCTCAGCACGCGGCAGGATCCGGTCGAAGTAGTGCGCAGCCGTGACGAGCTTGGCCCGATAGAAGTCCGGGTCCGGCGCACCCTCGCCGAGCCGGCGCACGGCTACGCCCGCTGAGGCCAGCAGGCACCAGCCGAGGCAGACGTAGCCGGAGAACTGCAGGTAGTCGTTCGCCGCGGCGGCCACCTCATCGGGTCCTTTCATCGCGTTCTTGCACAGGTCCAGCGTCAGGGCGTCCCACTGGCTCACCCGCTCCTCGAGCGCGTTCGCCATGCCGGCGGTCTCGGCAACCCCGGCCAGCCGCTCGATGGTCTTGCGGAACCTCGCCGCCACGGCCTGCTGGCTCTTGCCGCCGGTGCCGAGAACCTTGCGGCCGAGCAGGTCCATCGCCTGGATGCCGTTCGTGCCCTCGTAGATCGGCGTGATCCGCGCATCGCGAAGCAGCTGCTCGACTCCGGTCTCGCGGATGTAACCGTGACCACCGTGGATCTGCACCGCGAGGCTCGTGACCTCGACCGATGCGTCGGTCAGGAAAGCCTTGACGATCGGCGTCAGGAACGCGATCAGGTCGTCGGACTCCTGGCGCTTCGCCGGGTCGGGATTGAGGTGCGAGCTGTCGATCTCACGGCCCGTCAGGAAGCACAAGACGCGACCACCCTCGACGAATGCCTTCTGCGTCAGCAGCATCCGCCGCACGTCCGGGTGCACGATGATCGGGTCCGCCGGCTTCTCCGGTGCCTTCGGCCCGGTCAGCGCCCGACCCTGCAGCCGCTCGGCCGCGTAGGCGACGGAGGCCTGCAGCGCGAGCTCGGACAGTCCCTGCCCCTGCAGACCCACGCCGAGACGGGCGTGGTTCATCATCGTGAACATGCACGCGAGCCCGGCATTCGGGCGACCGACCAGCCAGCCCACCGAATCGTTGAAGTGCATGACGCAGGTCGACGACGCATGGATGCCCATCTTGTGCTCGAGCGAGCCGCAACTCACGCCGTTCGCTGCGCCGATACCGTCACCGTCCGGCAGGAACTTCGGCACCAGGAACAGGCTGATCCCCTTGGTGCCCTCCGGCGCGTCCGGCAGCCGCGCCAGCACCAGGTGCACGATGTTCGGCGTCAGGTCGTGCTCGCCACAGCTGATGAATATCTTCGTGCCGGTGATCGCGTAGCTGCCGTCGCCGCGCGGCTCCGCCTTGGTGCGCAGGATGCCCAGATCGGATCCCGCATGCGCCTCGGTCAGGCACATCGTTCCGGCCCACTCGCCAGTCACCATCTTCGGCAGGTAGGCCTGCTTGAGTTCGTCCGCGGCGTGCGACTCGATCGTCAGCACGGCGCTCTCGGTCAGCCCGGAGTACATCTTCCACGCCATGTTCCCGGAGATCAGCATTTCGCTGAATGCGAGCGCGAACCCGCCGGGCATGCCCTGGCCGCCCCAGTCCGGATCGGCCGTCATCGTGATCCACCCGTCCTCGCAGTAACGCTGGTAAGCCTCCTTGAAGCCGGGCGGCGTGATCACCTTGCCATCCTCGAGCTTCACGCCGTGCTCGTCGCCCACCCGGTTGGTCGGCGCCAGCACCGTCTCCGCGAACCGCGCACCCTCCTCCAGCACGCCCTCGAGCAGCTCGCGGTTCAGCTCATCGCGGCCGAACGAACGATAGTGCTCCTCGAAGTCCAGGACTTCATGAACGACGAATCGGAAATCTCTCAGCGGGGCTCTGTAGGCGTGCACGGCAGGTCCTTGTTTTCTCGCTTGACTGTCGAGGAATTTTACGCGACCCAGAGCCCGGTGGCCTTGCGTGAGTTGCGGTTGCCTGTCGCGTCGGGCGACCCGTATAGTTGTTCGCGGTCTGTTCGATCCGAGATTCCTCACTTCATCGCAGAGGGTGCGCCCGTGAGCCGCGACTACGATCCGGAGCCCGGTCAGTGGTACGAAGATCTCGACCGCGAGGAGATCTTCAAGGTGATTTCGCTGGACCCGGACGAGGCCAGCCTGCGCCTGCAGTGGCTCGACGGCGAGGTCGAGGAAATCGACCTCGATGCCTGGGCCGAGATGGACGTCGAACTCGCTGACGAGCCCGAGGGCTGGGTCGACGAGGAGGACGACGACGACGACGAAGACGACGACGAGGACGAGGACGACTGGGACGACGACGAGGACGACTGGGATGAGGACGAGGACGAGGACGAGGACTGGGACGACCTCGACGACGACGACGATTACCGCGACCGCGAGTGAACGGCGCGGACGCCGGCGCGCCTGACGGAGCATCCCGGCGTCCCGGGGACTACCCCTCCGAGCTCGAGAGGACCTGGCTCGCCCCGGACGGGACGCCGGTCAAGATCCGGGCGCTGCGGCCCGACGACCTGCAGCGGGAACTCGAGTTTGCCCGCGCGTTGTCGCGGCAAAGCCTTTACCTCCGGCTTCACTATTCTCCCCGCGAGGTCACCGTGAGGGATGCCGAACGCCTGCTGGAACTCGACTACCACGACACGCTGGCCGTCGGCGCGCTGGTGGCCGGGGACCATGACGACCGGATCGTCGGGGTCAGCCGTTACGCCAGGATCGATGCCAGCGATCGCGCCGAGTGCGCAATCGTGGTCGCCGATGAATGGCAGGGCCAGGGCCTCGGGACCGAATTGATGCGCAGCCTGGCCGACGCCGCCAAGGCGCGCGGCATCGTCACGCTCGAAGGGACGAGCCTGGCCGAGAATCGCCGCATCCTGGCCTGGGCCCGGAATTTCGGCATCGGGGCACGAACCGAATCTGCCGACGGCGGGATGGCCCGCGTCATCCTCGAGCTGGATTCGCTGCCCGGGTAGCTCGCCGGCAGGCCGACCACCAGCGCTGGTGGGCCGACCTGACCTTCCGGCTGCGCTTGACCGATTCGACCAGCAGGTCTGCGTCCCGCTCGGCCAGCCGTCGGTCGAGCCTGCCTGCAAGCCCGGTCCCGAGCTGCGCGCGGTTGAGTTCTATCCACTGCCGGGCCAGCACCGTGTCGCGATGCGAGCCGATCGAGTCCTGCACCCGGCGCAGGCTACGCAGCAGGCGGCTGGCCTCGACCGGCGCTACGTCGGCGACGGACTCCAGGCCGTAGCGGCAATGCTTGAATGCGAGCCTGAGCTGGTGCAGCGCGTCCGCGTCCGAGGGCTTCTTCTCGAGCAGACGCATCGCCTTGCGGAACGGCCGATTCACGCGACCCAGGGCCTGCTCGAGCCCGGCACCCTTGTCGGTCAGCAGTCGCTGGTCGGCTCCCTGACGCAACAGCGCCCTGCTGAGCGCACGCCACTCGGGTTCCTGAAGCCGCTCGGTCAGCGCAGCCCGCGCGGCCGCACGATGCCGTTCGGCCAGGCTCGCGGCCCGGGCACGGGCCGTCGGGCTGACCGCGGCGTCGGCGTTCGCAAGACCGACGACCAGGTCTGCCAGGACGTCCGCTTCGCGCACCGCGCCGAGCGCGCGGGCAAAACTGCGCAGGTCCAGCCGGTAGAGGCGTGCCCGCCGCTCATCGAGCATCGGCCGGTAGGTCTTCAACAGCGAGCGCAGCCGCCTGGCCGCGACCCGCCCGTCGTGGACGTCCTCGGCCCGGACCTCGGCGAGGCGGGGAAGTATCCCGGCGAGCCGCTGCTGCTGGCGCGCCAGCGCATCGGCAATGTGCCGACTGCCGGCCCCGAGCCGCTCGTAATCAGCCGCGCCGATCACTGAGCACCATCTCCAGCAGCGAACCAACGCTGCAGTGCGCCTCGAGCGGGTGCCGCAGCGGCTGGCCCGCGTCCAGTCGGTAGCGGTTCCGCCGGCCACGACGTTCCCGGTGGACGATCCCCGCCGCCTCGAGATCGCCGAGGATCTTCTGGACCGCGCGCTCGGTGATCCCGACCCGGCTGGCCACGTCCCGCAGCCGGCTGTCGGGTTCGCGCGCCAGGCACACGAGCACGTGGCCGTGGTTGCTCAGGAAGGTCCAGTGGCGCGTTGTCGAATCGAGGTCGGATCCCACGGGGGCACTCGGGAACTTCCTGGGGCTCTTGATGTCGGAAGTTTGGTTCCGGTGTCGGGCTTCGTAAAGTATTCTAGGCCCCGCTGCCGGGAAAGTCGCGCCACGCAGCCTTGAATCCCGGAGCACGATCCCCACCGAACAGTTGCGGGCCGTCCGGCCCATTTTGGAGACCGTCCCAGACATGAAGCGCATCCTGCTTTTCCTGGCCACGAACCTGGCCATCATCGTTCTGCTCGGCATCGTGCTGCGCCTGCTCGGCATCGAGCGCATCCTCGACGAGCAGGGCATCGGGCTCGACTACGGCAACCTGCTCGTCTTCGCAGCGCTGTTCGGCTTCGCAGGTTCGTTCATCTCGCTGGCGATGTCCAAATGGACCGCGAAGCGGATGATGGGCGTGCGGGTCATCACCCAGCCGGGCAACTCGGCAGAGAGCTGGCTGCTCAACACGGTGAGGATGCAGGCCCAGCAGGCTGGCATCGGCATGCCGGAGGTGGGCGTGTTCGACTCGCCGGAGCCGAACGCGTTCGCGACCGGCGCGAGAAAGGACGCGGCGCTGGTCGCGGTCAGCACCGGGCTGCTCGCCAGCATGACCCAGAAGGAAGCCGAGGCGGTACTGGCACACGAGGTGAGCCACGTCGCGAACGGCGACATGGTCACGCTGACGCTGATCCAGGGCGTCGTGAACACGTTCGTGATCTTCATCGCGCGCGTCGTGGGCCACACGGTGGACCGCGTCGTTTTCCGCAACGAGGAAGGGCACGGGCCCGCGTTCTGGATCACGACGATCGTCGCTGAAATCGTGCTGGGACTCTTCGCGACGATGATCGTGATGTGGTTCTCGCGACAGCGAGAATTCCGTGCGGACGCGGGCGGAGCCCGCCTTGCCGGTCGCGACAACATGGTCGGAGCCCTCGAGCGCCTGCAGCAGCGGCACGTCGGCGCATTGCCGGACAAGATGGCTGCCTTCGGGATCGCCGGCGGCAAAGTGGGTGGCCTGCGTAAGCTGTTCATGACCCATCCGCCGCTCGAGGAGCGAATCGCCGCGCTGCGAAGCGCGGCCTACTGAGAACTGCGGACCGAACTGCAGCGAGACCGCGCCGCATCCCGGCGCGGTCTTGCTTTTTGGAGACCCGGGAGCGCGACCGATGCCTGAAACTGCCATCGTCTGGTTCCGTCGCGACCTCAGACTCGCGGACAACCCCGCGCTCGAGACCGCCTGCCGACTGGCGGAGCGAGTCGTCGCGGTGTACGTGCACGCGCCGGACGAGGAAGGCGACTGGCGACCGGGCGCCGCGAGCAACTGGTGGCTGCACCACAGCCTCGCTGCACTGAACGACTCGCTGCATCAGCGTGGCGGCAGACTGCTGGTTCGTCGCGGCGACTCGCTCGATGAATTGCTCAAGCTCGCCCGCGAAACGGACGCGACACAGGTCTACTGGAACCGCCTGTACGAACCTGCGATCGAGAAGCGGGACGCCCGCATCAAGCTCGCACTGCGGGAAGCCGGCTGCACGGCCGAGAGCTTCAACGCCGCGCTGCTGCTCGAGCCCTGGCAGGTGCTCACCGGCCAGGACACGCCGTACCGTGTGTTCACGCCGTTCTGGCGGGAATGCCGTCGCAGGCTGGACTCGCTACCCGTCCCGACACCGCCGCCCGCCCGGATCGTACCCCCGAGCGCCGCCGGATCGAGCCTCGAGCTCGACGCGCTGGAGTTGCTGCCCCGTCGCAACTGGGGAGCTGGCCTCGAGGCGACCTGGCGCCCGGGAGAACCCGCTGCGCTCGAACGCGTCGAGGCATTCTGCGGACAGCGCCTGCCGCTCTACCCTGCCGGCCGGAATCGGCCGGACCTCGCCGATACGTCGCGGCTGTCACCCCATCTGCACTTCGGGGAGATTTCCCCGCGCCAGTGCCTGGCTGCTGTGCGCGCGGCACTGCTGGACCGCCCGACCGACGAGAAGGCGGCCGAGGAGTTCCTGCGCGAGATCGGCTGGCGCGAGTTCGCCCATCACCTGTTGCATCACTATCCCCACACGCCCGAGCAGCCGCTCGATGAGCGCTTCGAGCGCTTCCCGTGGGACCCGGATCCCGGCCTGCTGCGGGCCTGGCAGCGCGGGCGGACCGGCATCCCGATAGTTGACGCCGGGATGCGGGAACTGTGGAAAACGGGCTGGATGCACAATCGCGTGCGCATGGTGGTCGCGTCGTTCCTGACCAAGAACCTGCTGCAGGAGTGGTTGGAGGGGGCCCGCTGGTTCTGGGATACGCTGGTGGACGCGGA
>DATIRA010000271.1:0-2992 GCA_035470225.1 Steroidobacteraceae bacterium
TCGGCCCCGCAACGGCCGGCGTCGACGCTAGACCTTGCGGGACCAGCCGTATCGATCCACGGACTCCCCGTTCTGGATCGCTACCAGCGCCGCACGCAGCCGCTGCGTGACCGGGCCGACCTCGCCGGAACCCACCGGGAACTCCCGGTCGCCGTAGACCAGCGTCCCGACGCCGGCCAGCACCGCGGCGGTCCCGGACAGGGCTGCTTCCCCGTCCTTGATCCACTCCAGCATTTCTGCGACGTCGAAGACGCGCTCCTCCACCTCGAATCCCATGTCGCGTGCCATCGTCAGCAGCGAGTCGCGGGTCACGCCGTGCAGGAAGGTCGAGTCGAGGCTGCGTGTCAGGATGCGCCCTTCGCGAATCAGCAGGAAATTCGCGGCGCCCGTCTCCTGCACCGAACCGCCCGGGCAGAACAGCACCTGGTCCACGCCGTGCTTCTTGCGGGCCGCGAGCGTCGGACCCATCGCGGCAGCGTAGTTGCCGCCGGTCTTGACCACGCCGAGGTGCTCGGCGGTGCGATGCGTGCGGTCCTCGACGAAGATCCGCAGCGGCTTCATGCCGCCGGTGAAGTAATCCCATACCGGGCTCGCCAGCACGATCAGGCAGGCCTCCGAAGGCGGTTGCGAGGCTGCCCCGATGTTGGGCGTGAGCCCGAACAGCAGCGGCCGCATGTAGAGCGCACCCGGCGGCTCCGGGACCTGCCCGCGCACGCGGTCGATCACGCCGAGCACCATCTCCTCGAGCTGCCCGGCCGCAGGCTCCGGCAGGAACAGCAGCCGCGCGCTCTGCCGCATCCGCGCGGCGTGCTTGTCCATGCGGAAGACGTTGACGCTGCCGTCGGCCCAGCGATACGCCTTGAAGCCCTCGAAGCAGGTGCTCGCGTAGTGCAGCACGTGGGCCGCAGGGTGGATCGGGATCGGGCCAGTCTCGCGGAACTCGTGAGCGCCCCAGCAACCGTCGCGGTATTCCGCGATGGCCATCCGGTCGGCGAGCACGGTACCGAATGCAGGACGTGGCTGCGTGTTGGTCGTCATGGTCTGGGTCCTTGTCGGGTCGCTGCGTCTCGAGCGGCTTTCGGGTTGCTCTAGCGTGGAATGAAGATGGTCGCCGGATGCTCCAGCTTCTGCCGGAGCGCCTGGACCATCGCTGCCGCATCGTAGCCGTCGACGAAGCGGTGATCGAACGAGCTGGACAGATTCATGATGCGGCGCACGGCCACCACGCCGTTGATCACGACCGGACGCTCCACGGCCTTGTTCACGCCGATGATCCCCATCTCCGGCGCATTGATGATCGGCGTGGAGACGATGCCGCCGAGCCTGCCGAGGCTGGTGATCGTGATCGTCGAGCCGGTCAGTTCCTCGCGGCTCGCCTTGCCGCCGCGCGCAGCCTCGGAGACCCTGCGGATCTCGGCCGCAAGGTCCCAAAGCGAGCGGGCTTCCGCATGCCGGACGACCGGCACCTTGAGGCCTTCGGGGGTCTGCGTCGCGATGCCGAGGTGCACCGCCTGATGCCGGACCAGCATGCCGCGCTCGGCGTCGTGCAGCGCGTTGCACTGCGGGAAGTCCTCGAGCACCCTGCAGAGTGCCGCCGCGATGAAAGGCAGGTAGGTGAGCGAGGCGGCGCCCGCGGGGAGGTCCTCGTTCAGGTGCGCCCTGAGCGACTCGAGTTCCGTGACGTCGACCTCCTCGACGTAGGAGAAGTGCGGGATGTTGCGCTTCGCCTCGCTCATCCGCGTCGCGATCAGCCGGCGCACGCCGATGATCTTTATCTCCTCGGTGCCGGTGCGCCGCGCGGGGGCCGCGGGGCCCGGCCCCGCCGCCGCGGCAGGTGCCGACTGGCCTTTCAGCGCAGCCTCGAAATCCTGGCGCGTGATGCGACCGCCAGGACCGCTGCCGCGGACCGCGGCGAGATCGACACCCGCCTCACGAGCACGGCGCCTGGTCGCGGGCGAGGCCATGATCCGGCCGGGTCGCCCGCGTTGATCGGCGGTCGGCGAAATCTCGCCGCTGCGCAGTGTCGATGCCGGCGGCGATGCCTCCGCCGGCGGCTCGGGCCGCTGGGCCATCGTCGTTGCCGCAGGCGGCGCGGCCACGGCTGCCGGTGCCTGCTCAGGCTCAGCAGCCCCGGCCGCAGGCTCCTCGCCGGAATCCGTCTCGAAGACCACCAGCTCGGAGCCTACCGGGACCATGTCACCGGGAGCGGCATTGACGGCCAGCACACGCCCCTTGACCGGCGCCGGCACTTCCACGGCTGCCTTGTCTGTCATCACCTCGGCCATGATCTGGTCTTCCTCGACCAGGTCCCCGACCTTGACATGCCAGGCGACCAGCTCGGCTTCGACGGTTCCCTCGCCAAGGTCCGGCATCTTGAAGACGTAGCGGGTCATGGGGTCTCCATCACGGCCTTCAGGCCGTTGATCACCCTGGTCTGCCCGGGAAAGTACTCCCACTCGAAAGCGTGCGGATAGGGTGTATCCCAGCCTGCGACGCGCTGGATCGGCGCCTCGAGCTGCCAGAAGCATTCTTCCTGGATCGTCGCGGACAACTCCGCACCGAACCCGGAGAAGCGCGTCGCCTCGTGAGCGATCAGGCAACGGCCCGTCCTGGCCACCGAGCTGCAGATCATGTCCACGTCCAGCGGGACCATCGAGCGGATGTCGATGATCTCCGCATCCAGACCGAGCTGGCGGGCTGCTGCCGCGCACACGTGCACCATCGTGCCGTAGGTGATGATGCTGACCGCGTCGCCCTTCTGCAGCAGCTCGGCCTTGCCGATCGGCACCGTGTAGTAGCCGTCGGGCACCTCGCCCTTCGGATGCGTGCTCCAGGGCACCGCCGGCTTGTTGGGATCGCCGTCGAAGGGTCCGTTGTACAGGCGCTTCGGCTCGAAGAAGACGACAGGATCGTCGTCCTCGATCGAGGCGATCAGCAGGCCCTTCGCATCGTACGGGTTCGACGGCATCACGACCTTGATGCCGCAGACGTG